>JAJXYM010000103.1 GCA_021780585.1 Deltaproteobacteria bacterium | reverse complement strand
ATGGAACGACGGGCACCAAGGGCAACAAAGGCGTTGGGAGCTGATCGATCAGCGTTCGACTTCGTTCGAGCATTTCGAAGTCATCGCGACCGCGACGCGCCGGCGCGCACGCACGGCGCGTTCGTGCGCGTCGGAGGTGCGGCGCGAGCCGACGAGGGTGTCGGCCGGCGCACAATTCCGGATTGGCTATAAATTCCGGTACTTTAGCCGAATATCCTTCGCGAGAGCATAGGGAGGCCGTTCGAGGCGTCTACGGCAAGACTCGGGGCCGTAACCCGCTGATCGCCGAATCACGACGTAAACAGCCGCTCTCGCCGGCTCAGGATCGCATGGATTACCGGGCGCCGTGCCGACCAACCTTCGCCGCCTTTTTTCTTTCGTCAGTTTCGTACGACCTGCCGCGCATTATCGACCGCGCCCCGCGCTCCGGATAGAATTTTCGCGCCGGACCTCGCGAAACAATCTCCAACCAACCGCGTGAAGGTCGCGCGGGCGCCCTCCGGCGCGAAAGGAATCCGGGTCTTGCCTGCCGCCGTCAATCAAACCCTGCTGGTAATCGGTTATGGCTCGCTGTTGAGCGGTTACGGGATCCTGGCGGAGCGGCGCGGCGGCAAAAGCCGTCTGGTCGCGCGCGACGCCTTTCCGGTGCGGTTGACGAACGCGCGGCGCGGCCTCGCCAAACCCTCCAGTCACGGCCATTATCTCGCGATGGATCTCGAGCCGATCGATCCGGCGCTCCCGATTTCCGCGCGCGCCGCGAACGGCTCCGGCGCGAACGACGGAATCGGCGCGCTCGGCCTGGTCTTCGACCGCGAGTGGGCGCCCTTGATCGCCCGGCGCGAGGAATACGACGAGCGCCAGTTCGTGCGCCTGATCGATCTCGCCGATCGCGCCGGTCAGCCGCTCGGCGATTTCCTGCTCGCGCTCGCCCGCCGCGCGAACTGGAGCCTGCTCGGCTATCGGCGCGCGCTGTTCGATCTGCTCGGTTACACCTCCGAGGGCTATATCTTCCATCCGGCGCCGCTCGAGGACGGCCGCGTCGCGATCGTCGCGATCGGCTCGGGCTTCGAGGGCAGCGGCGACTCCTCCGTACGCTCGAAACGCAACGAGTACGGGATGGATCGGCTGTTGACGCTGACCGAGGCGATGCGCCTCGACGCTTTTGCTCTCGACCGCGAGGGTCAGATCGGTTACTTCGTCGAATGTCTGCTGGGCGGATGGCACGGGCTGGAGATCGCCGATCTCGCCGCCGATCTCGACGGCGATCTGCGCGCCGCGATCCGCGCCCGGCTCGACGAAGTGGCGCGCGGCGAGCACGAGCGATTTTTGCGCGCGACCTCGCTCGCACACGCGCGCTATACGGCCGCGTTCGGCGCGCGGCCGCACGCGGCGCTCACTCCGATGCTGGCGCCCGACGCGCGCTGACGGTCGCCTCATGAAACCCGGCTTCTCGATTCACGTCGCCAAGGAGAATCTGAAATTCTCCGCCGCCCACTTCATCGCCTATCCCGGCTTCCGCGAACCCCTGCATGGCCATAATTATCAGATTGGCGTGCGCGTCGAGGGACGCCTCGCCGCCACCGGCTACGTGCTCGATTTCGGCCTGATCAAGCGGCTGACCCGGGAGATCGCCGACCGGCTCGACGAACGCACGATCGTCCCCGCCCTGAGCGATTGCCTGCGGATCGAACGCGACGGTCGCCAGGTCCATCTGCGGTACGAAGACGATTCGTTCTCGCTCCCCGCCAGCGACGTCGCGATCCTGCCGATCGTGCATAGCTCGGCCGAGGAACTCGCCCGCTATATCTGGAACGAATTGTACAAGGCGTTAGCCGATCGCAACGCTCTGGCCGACGTCATCGCGATCGAGATTTCGGTGGCCGAAGGACCCGGCCAGGCCGCCGTTTACAGCAGCGAAATCGAGACCAAATAGCGCCTCGTCGGTTTGACGGCGCTTTGCCCGCCATACTTCGCAAGCGCCATCATAATTTCGTCGAACCGCACGCATCGGGGCCGGATTTGGGCCTTGACGGCGGGGGATTTTTCCGATCCTTCCGAACTCTTGTTTCCTACAGTAGGAATATGCCAATATCCGCCGTGTGCCGGCGATTCAGTAAACGCCGTATCCGCACTAATCGGCAAACCCTGTGAAGGAGACGCCTGACCGGTGGCATCCGGACCCAAACTGTCAGACGCCGCCTTTCGTTCGGCGGCCGAACGCGCCCTGATCGGCGAGCATCCCACGATCGTCAAGCTGCGGGCCCTGCTCGAACGGGTCGCCGCGACCGACGCGACCGTGCTGATCACCGGCGAAAGCGGCAGCGGCAAGGAAATCGTCGCGCGCGCAATCCATACGCTGTCGGTGCGCTCCGGCCGGGCCTTCGTGCCGGTAAATTGCGCCGCGATTCCGCATGAGCTGCTCGAATCCGAAATGTTCGGCCATGAGCGCGGCGCCTTCACCGGCGCCGCCGGCCCGCGCCACGGCTTGTTCAGCACCGCCGACGGCGGCACGCTGTTTCTCGACGAAATCGGCGAGATGCCGCTGCAGTTGCAGGCCAAGCTGCTGCGCGTGCTCGAGGACGGCATCGTCCGGCCGGTCGGCTCGGACCGCGCAACCCGGGTCGACGCGCGCATTATCGCCGCCAGCAACGCCGACCTGATCGCGGCGGTGCGCAAGGGCGGCTTCCGCGAGGACCTGTTCTATCGCCTGCAGGTGGTGCCGATTATCATCCCGCCGCTGCGCGAACGCCGCTCCGATATTCCCCTGCTGATTGATTATTTCCTCGACCGGATGCGCCAGCGGCTGCCCGGACGCGACTGGACGGTGACGCGCGAGGCGATGGTCCATCTGTGGTCCTACGACTGGCCGGGCAACGTGCGCGAACTCGAAAACATGGTCGAGCGGCTGGTGATCATGTGCGAGGATTCGGTGATCGACACGCCCCTGCTGCCGGGCAATCTGGTCACCGCCGGGCGGATGGCGGAGACGCGGATTCCGGCCACGCTGGGCGAAAAAGGAGTCAATCTCAACGCGATGGTGCGCGAACTCGAGGGCCGCATGATCAACGAGGCGCTCAAGCAGACCGGCGGCAATAAACAGGCGGCCGCGCGCCTGCTCGGACTCAAGCGCACGACTTTTTCCGCCAAGCTGCGGCGATGCGGCGTGATTGCGCCGGCCTCCGGCGACGAACGCGACGAGGCGTGAGGCGATTATGGACTATACCAACAGGGCGCCGCATATCATGGTCGTCGACGATGACCCGGACACGGTATCAATCCTCGCGCGCCATCTGCAGCGCGAAGGCTTCGTCGCGATCGAGGCGGTTTCGGGACCAGAATGCCTGCGGCTGGTCCGCGAGCATCCGATCGACGTAATCCTGCTCGACCTGATGATGCCGGACATGGACGGTTTCGAAGTCTGCCGCGCGCTCAAGCAGGATCGGGAGACCGCGGAGATTCCGGTGATCATGATTACGGCGCGCGACGATCTCGACGCGCGCGCCGAGGGGATGCGGCTCGGGGTGAGCGATTTCCTCGCCAAGCCGGTCTTCCGCCGCCAGCTCGCCAACCGGATTCGCGCGCAGCTCGATATTCTGGCGACCGGCCGCGCCGCCGACGCGACCCTCGGTTCACTGAATCACGCCGGCGACAAGAAGTGACCGCGACCTTTCGCTCATGAGCCGCTGCGCAGCGCCACTTGCGGCCGCATGCGATTCATTCCGCACGGCGGAGCCGCCGTACGGAGGTGCGCGCCCGCA
>JAJXYM010000147.1 GCA_021780585.1 Deltaproteobacteria bacterium | reverse complement strand
AGATCGCGCCAATCAAACCATCGCCGCGCGCTCTCAGTATTCACATTATCCCTCCATCCACGGGTTTCGAGCTATTCAGTGGCATCTCGTCGGCGAAGGAGCCGCGGGCGGCGGACTCGACGGCGGCTCGCCGGGCGGGGGTGGCGGAGGCGGCTGATCCGGCGGTTGGCACGTCAAATAGCGTTCAACAGACTGGCCGAGTGCGCCGCCGGCCGCTCCTGCGTAGAAATACGTTTGCGGGCTATGGAGAACGACATAATTTTCATAAAACGCTACTGGGGCAATCCAGAACGTGCCTAACGCGGCGCCGCCGACGGCGAGATTTCCCAATATATTTCCGATAAATTTTCCGGTGTCTCCGGCGCAATCGATGCCGAATGGATCGACGAAGTCGATCGGCGAATCCAGCACATATCTGTAAAAATTCGTATCGTCGCCTCTGAAATCCAACGGATCCTGCGCGATGAAGCGCTTGAGGGTCGGGCTGTAATAGCGCGCGCGGTAGTAGTACAGCCCCGTGCCATCATTCTCCCGGCCAGTGAACTGGTAGGGATTGGCGCTGGTTCCGTTGACCGTTGTCGCGCCGAACGGTTGATACGTGTAGCTCGTATCGATGCCGCCCGCCGAATTCACCAGCCCCACCGTCGAACCCAGCGCGTCCGCCAGGAACGCCATCGTCCCGCCCGCGTCCGTGCGCGTGAAATACTCGTCGATCCCGAGTCCGGTCAGCAGGTTGGCCGTCACGTTGGGCGGGTTGGCGCCATTGAGTTCCTGCGCCGGATTCAGCCCATCGTAGAGGAACTGCGTCTCCGCGCCGTTGATGGTCTTCGCCATCAGCATTGCTAGTCGGAATTCTTCGCGGATGCGGACGATGGATCGGGCGTACGCCTGCCGTCCGCGCCAAGTATCAGCCCGAAAATCCCGTTCTTGCCCCATAACGCCTCGGCCGGACTCATCGGAAACCGCGCGGGCCTGAGGAAAAATGGCAGCGTGAATGCCAGGGAAAAAATCAAAGCACCGAGAAAGACCGGGCTCGGATGTATTACCGCCGAAACGATGATCGTCGCGGTCAATAGCGCTTGTGCGCAACCGATAATGATCCCACTGGTTCCTTTGCTGTATCTAAACAGTAAATTAGGAGCCGCCGCCATCGCCAACGCCGCAATTCCTCCAGTTGCGAAAAATCCCACTCCCCCAATCGCCCACCATCTTCCATTTGAGGCGATCTGCAAGCCGCCGTACGCGGCATGGCCGATGCTAAAGATTCCTGCGCTTCCGAACACGATCCGAACAAGCACGCGCAATATGGTCGCAATAAACTCTTCGCCGAATATTCTGCGCAGCCAGAATCCCAATACCTGACCGACGTAACCGCCGGCGAAGCTGGCCGCGAGCATCGCCAGCACGCCGCCCTCGAAATACGCCGCCGTGACCGCGCCGCCGAGGCCTCCGACGATCGCCGCGATACGTACCGCCGGCATGTCGGGAGGGACGATCCCCGGCAAATGCAGGAGATCGCGCCAATCAAACCATCGCCGCGCCCTCTCAGTATTCACATTATCCCTCCATCCACGGGTTTCGAGCTATTCAGTGGCATCTCGTCGGCGAAGGAGCCGCGGGCGGCGGACTTGACGGCGGCTCGCCGGGCGGGGGTGGCGGAGGCGGCTGATCCGGCGGTTGGCAGGTTAAAAATCGGTCCACATCTTGACCAATCGCTCCTCCGAGTACGCCTGCATAAAAATAGGTCTGTGAACTGAGTAATGTCGGATAATAGTCGAAGAAAACTTCGGGGGCGAAAATGAAGGCGCCAATTGAGGTTAAACCAACGGCCACATTGCCTAGAAATGTCCCCCAGATTTTACCATTGGCTGCAATGCAATCGATGCCGAATGGATCGACGAAGTCTATTGGCGAATCCAGCACATATCTGTAAAGATTCGTATCGTTGCCTCTGAAATCCAACGGGTCCTGCGCGATGAAGCGCTGGAAGGTCGGGCTATAATACCGGGCGCGGTAGCGGTAGTAGTACAGCCCCGTGCCGTCATTCTCACGGCCGGTGAACTGGTAGGGGTTGGCGTTAGGGCCGCTGATGGTCGTATTACCGAAGGGCTCATAGGTGTAGCTGGTGTTGATGCTGCCACCGGAGTCGGTGAGAGCGATCGTCGAACCGAGCGCATCGGCGAGGAAGTTCATAGCGCCGCTCGTGTCCGCGCGCGTGAAATACTCGTCGATGTCGAGTCCGGTCAGCAGGTTGGCCGTCACGTTGGGCGGCGCCGCCCCGTCCAGCTCCTGCGCCGGATTCATCCCGTCCCTCCGCTTTCGCACAGGGCAGGCTCCGCTCTGCGCCACGCCGTTGAATTTGGTCGGCTCGTTGTCCGCGTTATAGGCCGTGCTGGTTCCGCCCGCCACGTTGGCCGGGAAATTCACCGCCGCTGGACTCCCGCCCAGCGCCGTGCGCCGTCCATCGGCGTCATACGTATAGATCAGATTGCCCAACCGCGTCCCGTTCGCGCTGTATGTGAGCCCCGTCACCCGCGAGTCCATATTCCTTCGGCAGCACTCAGGACCGGCTCCACTGTACGCCATCGTCACCCCGTTGGGCAGTTTATCGCTGACCCGGTATGCGTCGCGGCTCCGTCGTCGCCGCTGAACGATTAACGCCGAACCTTACGGCTTTACGCAAGACGGCTTCGTGCGCGCGCCGGTTGGCTTTGTGCGACGTGCGCTCGATCGTCCCCGCCACCGAGTCGGCCGCATCTTCATTAACTAAATACCCCATACCTACTGGTTAACGCGGACCTTTTCCCCATATTCTGTTGGTAGGTTGAGCAAGATGACGACGCAGCGATCGAAAGGCGACGCTCCCGCCCGGTTTCGTTCGCGCACGGCCGCGACCGAAACCGAAATCGCCGACGACTATCTGCGCCGGCTCGGCGCACGTGTGCGCGACGCCCGCGCCCGCCACGGGATGACGCGGCGGATGCTCGCGCACGATTCGGGCGTCTCGGAACGTTATCTTGCCGAACTCGAAAGCGGACGCGGCAATCTTTCGATCGCGCTGCTCCGGCGCGTCGCCGCCGCGCTCGACGTGCCGCTTGAGAATCTTGTCAGCGAGGACCAACCTCCCCTCGAATACGCCCTGCTTGCGGAACGGATCCGCCGGTTGTCCCCCGCCGAACTGGCCGAAGCGGGCGCGATGCTCGCGGCGCGCTTCGGTGAAGGCCGCGAGCGGCTCGAACGTATCGCCCTGATCGGGCTGCGCGGCGCCGGCAAGAGCACCCTCGGTCCGATGCTCGCGGCGGACCTGGGATGGCAATTCGTCGAGCTGAGCCGCGAAATCGAACGCAAGGCGGACGCGCCCGTCGACCAGATCTTCGCGCGTTTCGGTCAGGCCGGCTATCGCCGCTACGAACGCCGCGCGATCGAACGCCTGATTCGCCAGCGCGCGCAAATCGTAATCGCGGCCGGCGGCGGTCTGGTCGCCGAGTTAGGAGCCTTCGAAACTTTGCTCGCCGGATGCTTCACCGTCTGGCTCACCGCCGCCCCGGAAGACCATTGGGAGCGCGTGGTGCGTCAGGCCGGCGAGGACCGCGTGCGCGGCGGCGCCGACGAGGCCGAGGCGATGGCCGACATGCGGCGGATTCTCGAACAGCGCGAACCGCTCTATCGCAAGGCCGACGCGCGGCTCGACACCAGCGGACGGACGCCGGCGGAATCCCTGCGCGACTTGGATAGGATCGTCGCGGCCTCGCGGTCGCGGATCGCCAC
>JAJXYM010000065.1 GCA_021780585.1 Deltaproteobacteria bacterium | reverse complement strand
GGCCTCGCGGCGAAAGCGCAAGCCGCCGCCGCGGCCGCGCGCGAGCGCGAGGCCTGGGCCGCGCGCGGCGGCGCCGCGCTGATGCGCCGTAATCTCGGTCTCGCGAATCAGTTGCGACACGCCCCCGTGCCCGACAATTGCGCCGGCGCGATTCGATGGGGAAACGCGCGCGGCCCGGAGCTGGGCAAATGGTAAGGCGCCTCCTCCCGCCCCTCCTCGCCCTGCTCGCGGGCTGCGCGTCGTCCCCGCCAGCGATAGCGCCGGCCGCGCCCGTGACGGTGAAGGTCCCCATCCTTCGTCCGCTCCCCTGCGACCCTCCCCGTCTGGGCCGGCCGGCGCTGCCGATCGCCGGACTGCGCGCCGGCTCGGCGCCGGCCGACACGGTCCGCGCGTACGCCGCCACGGTCGCGATCCTCAAGGGCGCCGTGGCCGAGCGCGACGCCGTGATCGCCGGATGCGCCGCGCCGCGATCGGGCGCGGCCCTGGCCAACGCCGCCGCGCCGATCGCGCCGCCCGCGGGCGGAACCCCGTCCGCGCGGCGCAACTGACTATCCGTGAACCTGGGGATAATCACTCGAGGCGCGCGCTTTAGCTTCGCGCAACTCCCGTCGTCAAGTCCGGATTGACTAATACGCCATGAAATGGATTCAGGACGCCCTCACCGGCAAGGACAATCTCACTTTCGACGCCGCGCGGATCGTCGGCGTCGCCGGAGCCGCCGCGTACGTGGTCTTCTGGAGCGCGGCCGTCTTCAACCTCGGCCACTTCACCGGCGGCGACGCCGCGGCGTACGGCGCGGGGCTGGCAACGGTGCTGCTCTCGATGTCCGGCGCGGTGAAAATCAAGGAATCATCCGAACCGGCGGCGCGCGACGCCGCCCGCCAGTAGGCGCGCGCCCGGCGCGGCCGAGGAGCGATTCGCCGATGCGTAAGACACCCCAACCAGACGCGGCCGGCCCCGTCGCGCCGATCGTCGGCCGCCGGAGCGTCCGCGGCGCGGCGCGAAGCGCAAGGATTCGTCCGCAATGAGCTGGGACGCGATCGCCACCTTCGCCCTCTCCTTCGTCACGCTGGTGGGGCTCAACCTCGGCGCGATCCGCTGGCTGCTCACGCGTTACGAGGCGGATCTCGGCAAGCGCGTCAACGATCTCAAGCGCGACGGCTGCGAGTACTCGCACGAACTCGAACGCGAACTTCTGCAATTGAAAGCGCAACTTCCGGTCGATTACGTCCGCCGCGAGGACTGGATCCGTTTCGGCAACACGCTCGAGGCCAAACTCGACGCGCTGCGGGCCGAGATGCGCGCGGAGATCTCGGAGGTGCGCGAGCGCATGTACCAGATGGGAGGCCGGGCGATCCCGGCGGAAGAGACGACCGTATGAATGGCAGCTCGATCGATCTCGAACAAAAACAGCGGGAAGAGGCGCGCTGGCGTATTTTGCGCGTCCTCGACGCCGGCCGGCCGATCGCGGTTTCCGAAAATATCGTCTGGCGCGTGCTGCACGACGTGCGCCTGCCGATGTCGATCACGGGCGTGCGCCGCGAGTTCGACTACCTGCGCAATCTCGGATTGATCGAAATCGAAAATGAACTCTCCGAAACCTGGTTCGCGAAACTAACCGCCCGCGGCGTCGATATCGTCGAATACACCCTCGACGCTCCGCCCGGCGTCGCCCGTCCGCGGCGGTACTGGTAGGAGCGAACGCATCCGTCATGCCAACCCGAACGAAGCTCAGCCGATTGCCCTCGAAGCTGCGCGCGGAACTCGACCGCCGCCTGCTCGAAGGCAACTTCAGCGATTACGGCGCGCTCGCCCGATGGCTCTCGGAGCAGGGCTACGCGATCGGCGAGCAGGCGGTCAGCCGATACGGCAGCCGCCTCGAACGCCATCTCGACGCCGTGCGGATCGCGACCGCGCAGGCGCGCGCCGTCGTCGCCGCCGCCGGCGACGACGACCTCAGGATGAATGAAGCGCTGCTGCGGCTCGTGCAACAGCATCTGTTCAACGTGCTGGTGGCGCTGGATCCGGCCGATCCGCGCGGCGTCAATCTCGCCGCGATCGCCCGCAGCGTCGCCGAGATGGGCCGCGCGTCGATCGTCCAGCGCAAGCTGGTCGAGGAGACGCGCGCGCGGATGGCCGCGAAGCTCGGCGCCGCCGGGCGCGAAATCGACGCGGCCGCTGAACCCGACGGAGGACTGTCGCCGCGCGCCGTCGACCGGATCCGCAGGGTTCTGACCGAGATTGCCGAATGAGCAATTCCGTCCCGGCGGGCGGAACCGGCGCGGACCAATAGCAAGTGAGGGCCACTGAGAAATGAAGGCGGCGAAACCAGGCGACGATTCGAAGGACATCCTGCTGCCCTACCAGATGCGCTGGCTGGCCGACGAGGCCGCGGTGAAAGTGGCCGAAAAGTCGCGCCGCGTCGGGATTACCTGGACCGAAGCCGCCGACAGCGCGCTGCGCGCCGCGGCCGCCCGGGGCATGGACACCTGGTATATCGGCTACAACCGCGACATGGCGCTCGAATTCGTCGAAACCGCCGCGCAATGGGCGCGGCAGTTCAACAAGGCCGCGCACGCGATCGAGGAGATCGCCGTCGATGACGAACGGCGCGATATCCAGGCCTACCGCGTCCGCTTCGCCTCGGGCCGCAAAATTGTCGCGCTCTCGTCGCGGCCGTCGAATCTGCGCGGCAAGCAGGGCCGCGCCGTGATCGACGAGGCCGCGTTTCACGACAATCTGCCCGAGCTGATGAAGGCCGCGCTCGCCTTCACGATGTGGGGCGGCGTGGTGCGCGTGATTTCGACCCATAACGGCGCGGACAACGCCTTCAACGAATTGGTGAACGAGATCCGCGCCGGCCGCCGTCCCTTTTCGCTCCATCGCATAACGATTGACGACGCGCTGGCCGACGGCCTCTATCATCGGATTTGCCGCAAGCTCGGCCGGCGCTGGAGTTCGGCGGCGGAAGCCGAATGGCGCGCCCGCCTCTTCGACCAATACGGAGAGAACGCGGACGAGGAGCTGCTCTGCGCGCCGCGCGCGAGCGGCGGCGCCTTCCTCTCCTCGGCGCTGATCGAAAGCCGCATGCGCGAAGGGATTCCGGTGGCACGCTGGGAGATGCCGGAGGGCTTCGCCGCGCGTCCGGAAACCGAGCGCGTCAGCGTCACGCGGGACTTCTGCGCCGACCGGATCGCGCCGTTGCTGCCGGCGCTGCAACCGAACGCGCTGAGTTTTTTCGGCGAGGATTTCGGCCGTTCCGGGGACCTCACGGTAATCTGGCCGCTGCAGATCGGCGCCGGCGCCGCGCGCCGCACCCCCTTCGTGATCGAATTGCGCAATATCCCGTTCCGCCAGCAGGAACAGATCCTCTTTTACGTCGCCGATCGGCTGCCCCGCTTCGTCGCCGGCGCGATGGACGCGCGCGGCAACGGCCAATATCTGGCGGAGGCGGCGATGCAGCGTTATGGCGCCCGGATCAGCCAGGTGATGCTCTCGCCGGAGTGGTATCGCGAGAACATGCCGCGCTACAAGGCCGCGTTCGAGGACGGCGCGCTCGAGCTGCCGCGCGACGCCGAAATCCTCGCCGACCATCGCGCGCTGGTGATGGAGCGCGGCGTCGTCCATGTGCCGGATCGGCGCGTCGCGACGCCCGGCGGCGCGCGCCGCCACGGCGATTCCGCGATCGCCGGCGCGCTCGCCTACTTCGCGAGCCGGCTCGACGTCGCCGAAGTCGCCTACACGCCAGCCCCGCGATCGCGCTTCGGC
>JAJXYM010000449.1 GCA_021780585.1 Deltaproteobacteria bacterium | reverse complement strand
CCCCGCGCCGACGCTTTCCGGCGCCGCGCTCATCGCCGACGACGCCGACATTCTCGTCCGCATGGTCTCGCTCGGCCAGCCGCATCGCGCGGTCCCGCTGACCGGCGCGATGTGCCTCGCGGTCGCGACCCGCATCCCCGGCACGCTGCCGCATCGATTAGCCCGCGCCGGCCGCGCGGCGACCGACCCGGTCCGTATCGCCCAACCCTCCGGCGTCACCGTCGTCGACGCCGCCGTTACGCGCGCGGGCGACCGATGGCGCGCCGATCAGGCGACCGTCTATCGCACCGCGCGCCGCCTGATGGAGGGTATCGCCTACTACCGCGCCGCGGCGATCGCCCGATGAGCCGCCGCGCCAATCAGGCGCAATTCGGCGTCATATATCTTGCCGTAGCGCAGACGGTCGCCGCTTTCCGGTTGCATCGCAGCTCCGCCCATGGTCAAGTGCCAACCTCCATGCCGACGCGCGCACCCGCATATCGATCGGCCCTCGTGACCGTCGCGCCCGCGCCGGCTAACCCCAACCGCAATCCGAAGTCCTGAAACCGTCGCGCGATGGCCGCCGCACCGTCCCAAAGCTCCTCGCCTCCGGATCATATCGCCGCTCCGGCCAACAAATGGCTGATCGCGGTCGCTGTGATGCTCGCGACGATCATGGAGGTGCTCGACACCACTATCGCCAACGTCGCCCTGCTCCATATCCGCGGCAGCCTCTCCGCCGGCGTCGACGAAGCCGCCTGGGTCCTCACCTCCTACATCGTCGCCAACGCGATCGTGATCCCGCTCACCGGATGGTGCGGCGCGTTCTTCGGCCGCAAGCGCTTCTTCACCTTCTCGATCCTGCTCTTCGTCGGCAGCTCCCTGATGGCCGGGGCGTCGCCCAATCTGCCCACGCTGATCGTCTTCCGCGTCCTGCAGGGTCTCGGCGGCGGCGCCATGATGCCGATGTCGCAGGCGATCCTGATGGAAACCTTTCCGCCCGAGGAGCAGGCGGTCGCGATGTCGGTATGGGGACTCGGCATGATGCTCGGTCCGGTCGCGGGTCCGATGCTCGGCGGCTGGATCACGGACAATTACAGTTGGCGCTGGATCTTCTATATCAACGTCCCGATCGGACTGATCGCCGCCCTGATGGTCGTCACCTTCGTCCACGATCCCGCCTATATCCGCCGCGGCATCAAGCGCATCGACTGGCTCGGCATCTTCTTCCTCGCCATCGGCGTCGGATGCGTGCAGGTGATGCTCGACAAGGGCGACCGGCTCGACTGGTTCGACTCCGGACTGATTCGCACGCTCACCATTCTTGGCGTCGGCGGCATCGCCATGTTCGTGATTCAGGAATTCCGCACGCGCGAGCCGGTGGTCGATCTCCACGTGCTCAACAATCGCACCTTCGCGGTCGGCACCGTCATCACCACGCTCGTGATGTTCGCGATGTACGGCACGTACGTGATGATCCCGCTCTACTGCCAGCAAATCGCCGGCTATACGCCCCTGCTCGCCGGCTTCGTCCTGTCGATTCAGAGCGCCGGAACGTTCCTTTCGATCGTGCTGGCCGGCCGCCTCTTCAATCTCGTTGACGCGCGCTACCTGGTGGCCATCGGATGCCTGATTGGCGGCTACGGCACCTGGCAGATGGCGCACTTCAATCCGCAAATCGACTTCTGGAACATCGCCATCCCCGGCATCTATCGCGGCGTCGGCTCCGGCCTGATCTTCATCCCGCTGACCACGCTCAGCCTTGGCGCGGTCTCGAAGGAGAACATGGGCACCGCGTCGGGCCTGTTCAACATGGTGCGCACGATGGGCGGCAGCGTCGGCATCGCGATCCTGGTCGCGATGATCTCGAGCCACTCGCAAATCCATCAGAGCTACCTGAGCGGCAACCTGACCCCGTTTCGCCTCGACGCCTGGGGCCACGCCAACGCCGCCGCGATGGGCGGTTTCACCCGGCACGGCGCCGCGCCATTTTACGGGATGCTTTACGCGGAGCTGGAGCGGCAGGCCACCGTGATGGCCTTCGTGGACGACTTCCGGCTTATCGCCTATATCTTCTTCGCGCTGACGCCCGTGTCATTCATCATGCGCCGCCCGCAATCCTCGCCCGGCTCCATCTCCGCGCATTGATCGCGGACTCCCGAGCGCATCCGGGTCGTGCGCGGACGCCCGTCGGAAATGCGTCCAGCGCGTCGATCGATGGCATTTCTAAATGCCATTATCCACAGTAAAATACCACTGATGATTGCCAAACTCACGATCGATAAGGCCGGCCGGATCGTATTGCCCAAGCCGGTGCGCGAAAGGCTGCGACTGGCGGCGGGCGATCAACTGGAATTGGAGAGCGCGGACGACACGGTGACCCTGCGTCCCGTCCGGGGGACGGCGCAGCTCAGAAAAAAGCGGGGCGTCTGGGTCTTCCGTGCGGGCGCGCCGCTGACGGCCGCCGCGGTTGAAGAAACGCTCGAACAGGCGCGCCGCGAACGCGACCAACGTTTCCTCGGGAAGGCGCGTTGAAAGGGTTTTTCGACACGTCGGTGTTGATCCCCGCCTTCCTTGAGGATCATGAGCATCACGAGCGCAGTCTCCGCGTCTTCGCCGTCACTGACCAACGCAACAATTTTTGCGCCGCGCACAGTCTCGCCGAAATTTACGCGACGATGACCCGGCTTCCCGGACGACACCGTCTCAGCGGCGAGCAGGTCCTGCTGTTCCTGGACAATATTCGTGAGCGCCTCACTCTCGTCGCGCTCACCGCCGAGGAAACTCACGCGGCGATTCGCGAAGCCGCGGCAGCGGGCGTGGTCGGCGGCACGATCTACGACGCCTTGATCGCCAGATGCGCAATCAAGGCGAACGCTGACGTGATTTATACCTGGAATATGCGGCATTTCGCGCGGTTCGGACCGGTAATCGCGAAACGCCTCCACGCCCCGTGAATCGCCGCGCTGCGCTGCAATAATTCACATGCGCCGCCCGCAATCCTCGCCCGGCTCGATCTCGGCACACTGACGGCGACAATTTGATCGGCGGCCATCGCTCGACGCCGCGCCAAAATCGGACCGATGAAAAAACAATACGACTTCAGCAAGGCGAGGCGCGGTCCGGTCGTGCCGCATGCTCCCGGCAAGACGCGGATCACGATTCGGCTCGATAACGACATGATCGAACATTTTCAGGCGATCATCGATCGCGCGGGCGGCGGCAACTATCAAACCCTGATCAACGGCGCGTTGCGGGAGCATATTCGCGGCGCCCGCCTCGAAGCCGTCCTGCGCCGAACGATCCGTCAGGAAGTGCGGGCCGCCGCCGAATCGCTGAGCAAAGCCGGCTGAACGCTCCACCGGACGATTCCAGCGATCCTCCATCTACCGTCTGCAATCGGCGGTCGGCCCGCGCGCGTGGTGTGCTTGCAATTGGCCCAGCGGCCCAAAGACGCCCTCTGGGCCAATCCCGTACGCATCTGTCGCGCCTGCACGAAAAAGCGCCGCGACCTGTCATGCCCGGGCATATCCATGGTCGCCTCCCGGGTCGGAACCCTCCAGACCGGGCGGGCTTCGTCCATGCTTTGTAACTAAAGCCTTGCTAAGGTGAGCCGGGGATGGTACGCAGTCTGCTCCCGGTGGGGGCAGGGCGCGCTGGGCGATCGGGGGAGAGCTTGCACCCGCCCTACACTCGGGAATACGCGGAGAGACGCATTCATGGCCACGTCGAGAACCCAGGAACCTTGGGGACTGGGCAGGTATATCCTGCAGTTTCGCGCGCCGATCGGCCTGCTCCTGATCGGCA
>JAJXYM010000257.1 GCA_021780585.1 Deltaproteobacteria bacterium | reverse complement strand
ATCGACAATGGCGATCATCCGCGTAACTCCGAAGGGCGAATCATAGCGGCATTGCGCGCGACAAAACAGCATCGTTCGCCGCCGCTAGCGCCGTTTATTATAGCCGATCGACGCGGCCGCGCGCGCCCTCCGCGCCGGCGCCGCCGGAAAATTCAGTCGCCGGTTGCGCGGCAGGCGCGAGGAACGATATCACAGGGAGCAAATTAGCGGACCGATCGCTCCGGACGGCGCTGCCAATCGCGCGCTCGGGCCTGTCCGCCGCCGAAGGGATTCCCGCGATGGCTAAAATTGCCCTGGCCTTTACGATCATGCCCGACAGCTCCTTGCCGACCATCATCGAATGGGCGCGCGAGGCCGAGGACGCCGGTTTCGACGGCGTTTTCATGACCGAGGCGAACAATGACTCGCTCGCCTGCTCGCTCGCGATCGGCTTCAACACCCGCCGCCTGCGGCTCGGCACGGCGATTACCAACATTTACCTGCGCCATCCCAATCTGCTCGCCAACGAGGTCGCCGCGGTTCATGAGCTGACCGGCGGGCGCTTCATCCTCGGCCTCGGCACGGGCCATCGCGAAAGCAACGGCGCCATCGGCATCGACATGGGCGGTCCGGTCGACCCGATGAAGAAGATGCGCGAGACGGTGGCGACGCTGCGCCGGATGATCGAGGGCGGCAAGACCAATCCGCGCGTCAACGGCAAGACGCCCCTTTATCTGGCCGGGGTGTCGCGGCCGATGGTCCGGATGGCGGGTGAAATCGCCGACGGCGTGATTTTCAATTTCTTCCCCCCGGCGCGCGTCAAGGAGGCGCTCGGCGAAATCGCCGAGGGGGCGCACAAAGCCGGACGCGACCCGAAGGAGATCGAACCGACCCTGTTCGCGACCGCGTTCATCTCCAATGATCTGGAACTGGCGCGCAAGCCCGCGCGCACGCTGCTTTCGCGCTACGGCGCGTTGCGCTTCTATGGCAATATGTTCGCCAATTCCGGCTTCGATCGGGAAATTTCGGGAATCCGCGCGGCCGGAACGGACGGCAAGGCGGCGATCGCGGCGGTCACCGATCGCATGATCGATTCGACGCTGCTGGTCGGTCCCGAAGCGCGCGTGCGCGAACGACTCGGCGAATTGACCGCGCCAGGCATCGGATGGGCGATCGTGTTCGTCAATCCGGTCGGTGAGGATCGCGCCAGCGCCGTCAAGCGCGCGATCCGCGCCTTTCGGCCCTAGCCGCCGCCGGCGCGGACGGGCCGCGGATTTCGCAGAACCGCCAGATCCGCGGATCGCCACACCACCGGATAGCCGGCGAGCGCGTCGCCCAGCCAGGGCAGCCGGGGGCGCGCGTCGCCGTCATTGCCGCTGGTCGGCGTGATCACCAGATTGGCGCTCTTGATGCCAGCGAGGACGCGTGCGAATTCGTAACCGACCTGGTCGCCGGGAAGCAGATAGACCCCGACTGGCGCCGCCAAACCGGGGAATATCAGCGGCGCCGCGCCGGTGTCGCTGATCACCATCGTGCGATGGCCATGCGCGAGCGCTTCGATCGTGCGCCATGCGTCGCGCTCGGCCGCGCTCGCCCATAGCCCCGCCGTCTCGGCGGTGGGCGTCGTCGTGCGCCATTCGCGCGTCGCCGCGATCGCCACACCGATATCCGCGACCATCGCGATCAATGCGAGCGTGACGACGGGCGCGAAGCAGTACTCGCTGAGCACGGCGGTCGCCGCCACGCCCATCACGATCAGGAAGGCGTAATTCATCCACGAGCTTGGACCGCCAAACATAACGAACGCCGCTATCAGTTGAGCGGCGGCGCAGAAAGCGACGATCGCGGCGACGCGCCGCCGCTCGCCGCCGTTGGCGCCGCCACGATCGCGAATCAGCCGGATTACCGAAATTGCTCCGGCAATTTCGAGCCATATCCCGCCGAGAAACCAGAACGGCACGACCACGCCGAAGTAGGCGATCAGCGGCACGCCTGGAAAATCGTAAAATCTGCGTCCGCCCTGATTGAACAAGCCAAATCCGAGCGCATGATAGGCGCGGATTCCGGCGCCCGGCAGAATCGTCGCGAGCAGGGCCGGAACGCCATAGACGAACGCCAGAATCGCCGCGAGCAGCGCGCCTGTCAGCGCGGCGGGAAGAAGCTCTTGCAGCGCGGCGCGATAGTCGAAATGGCGCGCTCCCGAACCGTCGCGCCGCATCGAGGCGCACATAATCGTAATCAGGATGAAAAAGCCAAACACGTAACCCATCGCGGGCTTGGCGAAACAAGCCGCGGTAGCCAACGTCAGCGCCTGCGCGCGCCGTCCGTTGACGATACCGGCCAGCGCATGGCTCAGCAGCGCGGCCTCGAGTCCGTGCGCCAGCGAATAGTAGGAACTGGGAATCGCGATTGGCGCGCCGATCGCGAGCATCGCGACGCCGATCGGATTAAGCCGCATCGCGCCGACCAGGCGCGCCATCGCCAGCGCAACCGCAAGGCCGCATAGAATCACCGCCACCTCGAACGCGATCGGCGTCAGACCGAAGGCGCCAAACCATAGCCGTCCGGCCAGGATCGGCAGCAAGCCGTAGTAGTACCTGAAATCGACGTCCGGCCGCATCCCGTGCGCGGCGAGATATTGAACGGTCAGCCAGCCGCCGCGGTCGCCAAACGCGAAATCGCCGAACGAGAGGTCATGCGGCAGCCGCAGCGCGGCCGTTCCCAGCACGATCGCGGCAAGCAGCGCCCACGTTCGGCCGACCGAGGGTGGATGGTCCGGCCGGCGACGCCATCCGGGGAACAACCCGCGGCGCTCCGCATATCCGTCCGTTCCGGTTATGGCTGGACCTGCGCGCTGCCGGGCGGCTGGACCCGCGGACCGGTTTTCAAGATGCGAAAGAAGCTCGTTATCCGGTCGTAATTCGCGCCCAGATCGCTTACGCCGCAACGCGACTTCGAGCGCATTTGGACGACGCTCTGATTGGCGCCGTCGGGCCGTACCTGGATAATAAAGTCGTCGTGGAACTTGAACAGCTCGGACGTGGCGACGCCTTCGAGTTCGTGCGCGGCCGGATCGTTGCGCGTTATCGACCAGTTGGGGATTTCACCGGCGAGGATTTCGACGCGCTTATAGACCGTATCGGGCGTACCATCGAGCGTAAGCGGCTGGAGCGGCGGATAATTTTGCGCCTGGATCGGCGCGAATTTGGGATTGTACGCCAATCCCTCGCCGCATTCGGGACTCATTTTCAGCGCGGCCACGAAGCGTGGCGGATTTTGCGTATCGGTCGTGAGGTCGTTGATCGGGACGGCGCGATGGCGCATCAGGATGCCGGCGATCGGCGCCGCGACAATCAACCCGAAAAACAAGCCGAGACGGGCGCGGATTTGCCCGCCGCGACGTTCCGGCCCCCGCGTCAGCAGCATCCCGAGCAAGCCGAGCACGATCGCGATAATCGCGAAGAAAAAGCCTATCAGGAAAAGTTGGAAGCCTTTGAAGGGCGGCGTCAAGCCAAAATGAGCGGCGACGATTCCAGCCGCCACCAGGGCAACTCCCAATAGGGCGTCATAGAAGGCCAGCCAGGCTAGTACCATCGTCGTCTCCGTCGTCGGCTGGCGCGAGATGCACCCGCGCCCAGCATAGTTGGTTACAGGATGCGCCGGGTGATTACAAAGCCCCGCCCGTGCCGTCCCGAGGCGTCCCAAGCGTCACCGGCGCGTCCAAATTGCGGCAGCTTAACCGCTCGGATAGTCTAGTTCGTCACCGCGCCGGCGACGGCGCCATTGGTTCTATCGATGAACACGACCGCCC
>JAJXYM010000433.1 GCA_021780585.1 Deltaproteobacteria bacterium | reverse complement strand
TCACCGGCGACGCTTACGAAAAAGGCGGCGTCGAGTACCTCACCGTGCAATCGGTGAAGTAACGCGCAATGGCGGGATTCGCGGGCGCGCTGCGCAACTTTTTCACGTTGCCGGGATTGCGAGTCCTGCAGAATTACCATCCGCTGATCGTTCATTTTCCGATCGCGTTGCTGATTGCGTCGGCGTTTACCTACCTATGGGCGTGGATCGCGCGGCGCGAATCGCTGCAATGGACGGCGCTCTGGATGCTGACGTTGGGAACGCTCGCGGCGGCGCTGGCGGTCTGGACGGGTCTCGGCGCGGGCGTGGGCGTGATGGTCGCACCCGCGGTGCGCGAACACATCCTGGAGCCGCATCGGCGCGTGATGCTGACCGTGTTTGCCGGCAGCGTCGCGCTTGCTGGATGGGCGCTGGCGGCGCGGCCGATGCCGCGGCGGGGGCGAATCCTGTTTCTCGCCGGATTGCTGGTGATGGCGGCGCTGATCGTGAAAGGGGCGGATTTGGGCGCATGGATGGTCTACGGCTACAATGCGGGTGGCGCGCTCCCTCAGCCGATCGAATTTTCGCAATAGCGGCGGGCGCGGGCGCAGCGGAATTTCTCGAGGAGTTTCCAAAAGCGGCGTGACGAGCGTAATTGACCGCTGTCTGGCGGCACTGCGAACGATAAGGCGATGCGTGCGGATTGGCGTCGGCGCGGCGGGATTGCTGGCGATCGCCGCGGCCGGCTCAGGATGTTCTCTGTTGGCTAAGCCGCCGTCGCCGGCGCCGCCGGCCGACTCCGCGAGCGACGCGCAATCGCCCGACGACAGCGCGCCGGCGGGTCCGGAGGCCAAAATCCATATTAGCTATTCGCATCCGGGCGATTATCTGCAGGCGCTGGTCGTGACCAAGTATTCGGGGGCCGAGACGATCGCGCCCGGCGCCGCTGGCGCGTCGATCGTGCGCTTTGACGGCGGCGTCGAGGTCTGGCGGTTCGGCGATGAGCAAGGGGTGTTCTCGGACCTTCCAATGGGCGGCTCGACCAAAAACTTCGCGGTCAGCGAAGTGAAATACGGCAACCTGCCGGCGCATTTCGTTGAGACGACGCCGGACAGCGGTCCGCCCGAACCGCTCGAGCCGGATCATTTCTACGTTTTCGCCGTGACCCGCGCCTCCGGCTCGACCAGCTATCAGGCGGTCAAGGTGAATCCGGACGGGTCGCTCCAGGGTTACGACGCGGACCCGCGCGCCGGCGCCAGTTTCAGCCTGTGCTGCAACGTCTCCGCCGATTTCACAATCAGCGCGCCGACCGCTCCGGTGGACCTGCCGCCGATGCCTGACAGCGGCGCGAACCAGGACTCCGGCCCTCCCTGAGGCGCCGCGCGCCGCGAGTGATTGCAACCGATGGGGAATTTCCGCTTTTATCGCCGCGTCAGCATCTTTCCCGGGCTCAGCGTCAACCTGTCGAAGTCCGGACCCAGCCTGACGCTCGGGATGCGCGGGGCGCACGTCACGTTCGGAAATTCCGGCGTAACGCGCACGGTTGGAATCCCCGGCACCGGCCTCTACTACACCTCCCGCACTGGCCATCACACCGGCCTCCATTCGGCGCATATGGAGACCCCGGTCGCGCCCGCGACGCAGGCGGCGGCGGGCGGATGCGCCGGATTGTTGATGCTCGCGATTGTCGTCGGCGTCGCGCTGCTGATCGGAATCGCGATCGGCGCGGCCGGCGGCCATTGACCGTTCGCGCCTAGCCGTACATCCGGCGCGCCTCGGCGGTGAGTTCGGCGCGGAAGTCGGGATGCGCGACCGCGATCAGCTCGCGCGCCCGTTCGCGCAGCGATTTGCCGCGCAGCGTGGCGACGCCATATTCCGTCACGACGTAATGGACGAAGGCGCGCGGCAGCGTGAAGACCGCGGCCGGCGGCAGACTGGCCGCGATGCGCGAGACGCGGACGCCTTTGACGATCGCGCTCGAGGGCAGCACGATAATCGATTTGCCTCCGGCCAGCGACGCGCCGACGCCGAAGGCGATCTGGCCGCCGGTGCCGGTGTACATCCGCGGCCCGAGCGACTCGCTGCCGACCTGGCCGGTGAAATCGATGGCAAGGGCGTTATTGACCGAAATCAGCCCGTCTTCGCGCGCGATGGTGCGGATATCGTCGGTGAAATTGAAATCGTAGAGCTGAAAAATCGGATTGTCGTCGGCGTATTCCAGCTCCTCGCGCGGCGTGCCGACGGCGAATCCGCTGCCCACCACCAAGCCCGGAAAGAGCTTCTTGTGCTGGCCAGTGATCACGCCCTCGCGCACCAGATGGGTTGTCCCCCATGGGATGATCTCGGTCTGCATCCCGAGCTCGTGATGGCCGCGCAGGTAGGGCATCAGCGCGCCGGAGGTCGAACCGACGCCGACCTGAATCGTCGCGCGATCGGGAATCAGTTCGCGCGCGACCGTTCCGCAGATCGCGTCGACCACGCGCCGTTCCTCCTCGGGAACCGGCGGCGGCGTGAGCGGAACGACGGGCGCGTCCGGCGAGCGTTCGACGAACCAGTCGATCTCCGAAATGTGCATCGCATTGTCGCCGTGAATTCGCACGGCGTCGGGCGCGACTTCGGCGATCACGAGCGAGGCCTTGCGCGCCAGCAGTTTCGACATAATCTGGACGTCGCCGAGGTTGACCATGCCGTTGGCGTCGGGCGGCGCCACCGTCATCATGAAGACGTTGAAATTGTCGTAGCCGGGCGGCAGCGTGCCCTCGCGATAATAGGATACCGGCACGAACTCGCCCGGTCCGGCGGCGAACAGGTCGCGATTGAGCGGCGAAAGATAAAACGACTCGAAGCGGAAGCGTTCGCCGATTCCCGGCAGGTCCCAGTTGAAGAGGTTGGCCGAATGATTCAGAACGACGTTTTCGATCTCCATCAGACGGCCCGCCAGGGCCGCGCATAGCGTGTACGGCGTCGCCTGCGCGATCGACATCGTGACGCGGTCGCCGGATTTGACGTGCGCGACGGCCGCGTCCGCCGCGACCAGTTTGTCGCCGAGCCGTTTTCGCCAATCGTCGCCTTGAATCGTCCTTGCCGCGCTTGCCATAGCGCCTCCCCAACTGTCGAAATTGGTCCATGCCGACGGTAGCAAATCGCCCGCCGCCGCCGAAACCCCGCGGAACCGACGCGGCCGCGGCCCAACGAAGCGGGCGGCCGGCGCGGCGCGTGATTTGTCACCGGCGCGGCGTCTCAATAAACTTCTGCGCGCGGCGGCGGTTGCAGCGATACGGCGGCGCGCCGAAGCTTGCCGCGCGGATGATGGCCGATTCGAAGATAGCGGTATGGCGTGGAAAGTCGTGGCCGTTGGGCGCGACCTGGGATGGGGAGGGCGTCAACTTCGCGCTCTTTTCCGAACGCGCCGAACAGGTCGAACTGTGTCTGTTCGATCCGGCCGGCCGGCGCGAGACGGAACGGGTCGCGATGCGCTGGCAGACCGATCAGGTATGGCACTGTTATCTGCCCGAGGCGCGTCCGGGATTGCTTTACGGCTATCGCGTGTATGGCCAGTACGATCCGAAACAGGGCCTGCGCTTCAATCCCGCCAAGCTGCTGCTCGATCCCTATGCCCGTCAAATCGTCGGCGGCGTGCACTGGAACGATACCCTGTTCAGCTATCGCTACGACGGCCCGCGCGAGGACTTGATGCTGGATCGGCGCGACAGCGCGGGCGCGATGCCGAAATGCCGGGTGGTCGCGACCACGTTTCCATGGGGCGACGACCGTCCGCCGCGCACGCCCTGGCATGACACCGTGATCTACGAGGCGCACGTCAAAGGCCTCACCGCCCGCCATAGCGAAATCGCGCCGGCCGCGCGCGGAACTTACGCCGGGCTGGCCAGCGACCCGATTATCGAGCATCTGCAACGTCTCGGCGTGACGGCGGTCGAACTGATGCCGACGCATACGTTCGTCGACGAGCGCCGGCTGATCGATCACGGCCTGCGCAACTATTGGGGCTATAACTCGATCGGCTATTTCGCGCCCGATATGCGCTATTCGGCGACTGGTTCGATCAACGAATTCAAATCGATGGTCAAGCGGCTCCATTCGGCGGGAATCGAGGTGATCCTTGACGTGGTCTACAACCACACCGCCGAGGGCAATCATCTGGGACCGACCTTCAGCTTTCGCGGTATCGACAACCCGGCCTATTACCGTCTGGCGCCGGACGATCCGCGCTTTTACGTCGATTTCACCGGATGCGGCAATACGCTCAACATGATGCATCCGCGGGTGCTGCAGCTTCTGATGGATAGCCTGCGCTATTGGGCGCTCGAGATGCGCGTGGATGGTTTCCGCTTCGATCTCGCCTCGGCGCTGGCGCGCGAACTCTATCAGGTGAATCGGCTGAGCGCGTTTTTCGACGTGATCCATCAGGACCCCGTGTTGTCGCGGGTCAAGCTGATCGCCGAGCCGTGGGACCTCGGCGAGGGCGGCTATCAGGTCGGCAATTTTCCGGTCGGATGGACCGAATGGAACGGCAAGTATCGCGACGCGGTGCGCGCCTACTGGAAAGGCGCGGGCGGGCTGATCGGCGAGCTGGGCTATCGGTTGACGGGTTCGAGCGATCTATATGAATTAAGCGGCCGGCGTCCCTACGCGAGCGTCAACTTCATCACCTGCCATGACGGCTTCACGCTGGCCGATCTGGTCAGCTACAACGACAAGCATAACGAAGCCAACCTCGAGCAAAACCGCGACGGCGAAAGCGACAATCGGAGCTGGAATTGCGGCGTCGAGGGGCCCAGCGCCGATCCCGCGATTGGCGCCTTGCGGGTCCGCCAGAAACGCAATCTGATCGCCACGCTGATGCTTTCGCAGGGGGTGCCGATGCTGCTCGGGGGCGACGAAATCGGCCGCACCCAGGGCGGCAACAACAACGCCTATTGTCAGGACAGCGAACTCAGTTGGCTCGATTGGAACGCGGCGCCCGAGGAACGCGAGTTTCTCGCCTTCGTGCAACATCTAATCGCGATCCGCAAGGCCCATCCGGCCTTCCGGCGCGGGACCTTCTTTCAGGGCCGCGCGAGCCGCGCCGCCGGAATCAAGGATATCGTCTGGCTCACCGCCGAGGGCAAGGAGATGACCGACGCGGAATGGACGCACGCCTTTGCCCGCTCGCTCGGCATGTTCATGGCCGGCAATGCGATCGCCGAGGACGACGCGCGCGGCCGCCCGATCGTCGATGACGATCTGATCCTGCTGCTCAACAGCGCGGGCGAGGCGATCCCGTTCACGCTGCCGCCGTTGCCGGAGCCTTCGGCGTGGGGCGTGATCGTTGATACCAGCTTCGCCGACCATCGCGCGGTCGATCATCGCCGCTACCTCGCCGGCGATCGCTTTCCGCTGGAAGCGCGATCGCTCGCGCTGCTGCGGCGGATCGAAGCGGTCGGCAAGCGACCGGAGCCGAAGCGGACGCCGGCGCGAACGGCTTCGCCGGGCGCCGCGCGAGCGAAATGAACGATGCGCGGGCCGCGTCGCCGCGCGACCGCTCTGGCGGCGGCGCCGGCGGCTTCAGGAAGCCGCGTCCGATCCGGCGTTTTCGCGCGCGTTGTGTGATTTAATCAGGCCGTGGAGGCGCGGCCGGTCCGGCGCGGAGCGGGCGGAATGGCGAATGTCGCCGGGATCGTCAGGGTCGGAAAAATACCGTGTATCAACCGGGAAACGAATTGCATAATTGTCCCGCCCGGATGGCTATTGCCACGCGCGGGGACCGGCGCGCGCCGGGAATCGGATTGAACGATGGAGCGTGAAGCGGAAGCGACGGGAAGCGGCGGAATTGCCGCGGAGGAACTCGACCGGCTGCTCTCGCTGCGCCATCCGAATCCGCACGCGATCCTCGGCGCCCATCCGACGCCGGCGGGCGTGGTCGTGCGGACGTTCCGGCCGGGCGCGCGTCACGTCTCGGTAATCGCCGACGGCGCGCATGCGTGGCGCATGGGCAAGCTCGACGAAGCGGGCCTGTTCGAGGTGACGATCGGCGGCCGGCATGAGCCGTTTCCCTACGAACTGCGCGTGCAATACGGCGGCGGCGAGGTCGTGACGGTGCGCGATCCCTACGCCTTCCCGCCGGCGATCGGCGAGCTCGATCTGCATCTATGGAACGAGGGTCGCCATCAGCGGATTTACGAGAAGCTCGGGGCGCATCCGTGCGAAATCGACGGCGTGGCGGGCGTCGCGTTCGCGGTCTGGGCGCCGAACGCGCGCGGCGTCAGCGTGGTCGGCGATTTCAACGAGTGGGACGGACGACCGCACATGATGCGCGAGCTGGGCTCGTCGGGCGTATGGGAGATATTCATTCCCGGACTCGGACCGGGACCCCGCTACAAGTTCGAGATTCGCGCCTGGACGGGCAATCTGACGCTCAAGGCGGACCCGTTCGCCGCGGCGGCCGAAGTCCCGCCGGCGACCGCTTCGATCATCCATCGCTCGGCCTATCAATTCGGCGACGGCGAATGGCTCGCGACGCGGGCGCGTCACGACGCGCTGCGCTCTCCGCTTTCGATTTACGAAGTCCATCTCGGCTCCTGGCGGCGCGTGCCGGAAGAGGGCAATCGCCCGCTCAGCTATCGCGAAATCGCGCCGTTACTGGCCGACTACGCGCATGACATGGGCTTCACCCATGTCGAATTGCTGCCCGTGATGGAGCATCCGTTCGCCGGCTCGTGGGGCTACCAGGTGACGGGATATTTCGCGCCGACCGCGCGCTGGGGCGGTCCGGACGATTTCAAGTATCTCGTCGATCATCTGCATCGGCGCGGAATCGGCGTGATTCTGGATTGGGTGCCGGCCCACTTTCCGACCGACGCTTTCGCGCTGGGCCGCTTCGACGGCACCGCCCTGTTCGAGCATCTGGACGCCCGCAAGGGATTCCATCCGGAATGGGATACGTACATATTCAATTTCGGCCGCAATGAGGTGCGCAATTTCCTGATCGCGAACGCGCTATACTGGCTCGATGAATATCACGCCGACGGGCTGCGGGTGGACGCCGTCGCCTCGATGCTCTATCTCGATTACGCGCGGCGCAATGGCGAGTGGATACCCAATGCGTACGGCGGCCGCGAGGACCTCGAGGCGATCGATTTCATCAAGGCGCTCAACGAGACGGTATACGCCAATCATCCGGGCGTCATGATGATCGCGGAGGAATCGACCGATTGGCCGGCGGTGAGCCGGCCGACCTACCTGGGCGGGCTCGGCTTCGGCTTCAAATGGGACATGGGCTGGATGCACGACACGCTCGATTATTTCGCCAAGGATCCGATCTATCGCCGCTACCATCAGCGCGATGTCACCTTCGGCTTCCTCTACGCCTGGACCGAGAACTTCATCCTGCCGCTTTCGCATGACGAAGTGGTGCACGGCAAGCGCTCGATGCTCTCCAAGATGCCGGGCGATCGCTGGCGGCAATTCGCGAATCTGCGCGCGCTCTATGGGTATATGTGGGCGCGGCCGGGCAAGAAGATGCTGTTCATGGGCGGCGAATTCGGCCAATGGCGCGAATGGAATCATGACGAGAGCCTCGACTGGAATTTGCTCGAACAGCCGGAGCATCGCCAGTTGCAAGACCTGGTGCGCGAATTGAACCGGATCTACCGGGCCGAACCGGCGCTATGGGAGGCCGACGCCGATCCCGCCGGTTTTCACTTTGTCGACGCCGACAACGCCGACGATAACGTGATCGCCTTCATCCGGATCGCGCCGAAGAGCGGACGCCGCGTGCTCTGCATATGCAATTTCTCGCCGGTGGTGCGCAATGGTTACCGCGTCGGCGCGCCGGCGGCGGGCGTATGCCGCGAAATACTCAATACCGATTCCGCATATTTCGGCGGCGGCAACGTCGGCAACGGCGGCGCGATCGCGACCGCGCCCGTCCCGCATCACGGCTTTGAACATTCGCTCGAGCTTACGCTGCCGCCGCTCGCGACGCTCTGGATCGAGCTGCCGCGCGGATAGCGCGCACGGGTCGTCGCATGGTCGAGCCGCGCGCCACCTATCGCCTGCAGTTCCATCCGGGCTTCACTTTCGACGACGCCGCGAAGCTGGCCGATTATCTTGCCGAATTGGGAATCAGCCACGTCTATTGTTCCCCCCTGCTGCAGGCCTCGCCCGGCAGCGCGCACGGTTACGACGTGGTCGATCACGGCCGCGTCAACGCCGACCTGGGCGGCGCGGAGGGCCACGCGCGGATGAGCGCGGCGTTCGGCGCGCATCGATTGGGCCAGGTGCTCGATATCGTCCCCAATCACATGGCGATCGTCAGTCCCTATAATCCGTGGTGGTGGGACGTCCTGGAGAACGGCCCCGCCAGCAATTACGCGGCCTACTTCGACGTTGATTGGGACACGCCCGAGATGCGTTTGCGCAACGCCGTGCTGCTGCCGGTGCTCGGCGATCAATACGGCGAAGTGCTCGAATCCGGGGAGATCCGCGTCGAACGCGCCGGCGCCGAACTTGCCGTCCGCTATCACGAGCATCGCTTTCCGGTCGCGCCGCGTTCGCTCGACACGATTCTGGCCGCGGCCGCGGCGCGCTGCGGCTCCGACGAACTGGCCTTTCTGGCCGATCTGTTCGGCCGCCTGCCGCTGCCGACCGCGACCGATTTCGAAAGCACCCGCCGGCGCCATCGCGACATCTTCGTGCTGCGATCGCAACTCGCGCGCCTGATCCGCGAAGACGCCGGCGTCGCTCCCGCGATCGACGGCGCGATCGCCGAACTCAATGGCCATCGGCCCGCGCTGCATCTCCTGCTCGAACGCCAGAACTACCGCCTGGCCTATTGGCGCGCGGCCTCGCGCGACCTCGGCTATCGCCGCTTCTTCGATATCAACACGCTCGTCGGCCTGCGGATGGAGGACGAGCGCGTTTTCAACGACACCCATGCGCTGGTGCTGCGATGGCTCGGCGACGGTGTGATCGACGGCCTGCGTATCGATCATATCGACGGCCTGCGCGATCCCGAGAATTATCTTGTCCGGATGCGCCGGGCGCGCGCCGACGCCTGGATCGTGGTCGAGAAAATTCTCGCACCCGGCGAACGCCTGCGCGAAACCTGGCCGATCGCCGGAACCACCGGCTACGATTTCATGAATCTGGTCGGCGGGCTGATGATCGATCCGGCGGGCGAACGTCCGCTCACGCGCCTTTATAATGATCTGACCGGCGAACGCGCCGATTTCGCGCGTCTGGCGGTCGCCCAGAAGGACGTCGTGATGCGCGAGGTGCTGGGCAGCGACCTCAACCGTTTGACCGCGCTGTTCGTCGAGGTCTGCGAGCTTCATCCGCGCCGCCGCGACTACACCCGTCATGAGGTTCACGAGGCGCTGTGCGCCGTCGTCGCGCGGCTGGGGGTCTACCGCACCTACGTTCAGGAGCGCGAAGGCGCCCCGGTCCATCCCGACGACCACAGCCGCGTCGCCGCGGCGATCGAGGCGGCCCAGCTCGATCGCCCCGAGGTTGATCGCCGCCTGTTCGAATTCCTTGGCGAGATCCTGACGCTGCGGATCCGCGGTCCGCTCGAAACGGAACTGGCGATGCGCTTTCAGCAGTTCACCGGGCCGGTGATGGCGAAATCGATCGAGGACACCGTCTTTTATCGCTACAACCGGATGGCCGCGCTCAACGAGGTCGGCGGCGATCCCGGACGCTTCGCGATCGCGCCCGAGGAATTCCATCGCCGCATGACCGAGAGCCACGCGCGCTGGCCGCTCACGATGCTCGCGACGTCGACGCACGACGCCAAGCGCTCCGAGGACGTGCGCGCGCGCCTGTGGCTGCTCGCGGAAATTCCCACGCAATGGGCGGCGGCGGTGCGCGGATGGTCCGAGCTGAACCGGCCATGGTGGCGCGGCGGCCTCGCCGATCCGAACGCCGAATATCTCTTTTACCAGACGCTGGTCGGCGCGTGGCCGCTGGCGCCCGATCGCGCCCGCGAATACATGCGCAAGGCGGCGCGCGAAGCCAAGGTCCATACCAACTGGAACAATCCCAATCCCGAGTATGAACGTTCGCTCGACGGCTTCGTAGCGGGAGCCTACGCCAACGCGGAGTTTATCGCCGACCTCGAACGCTTCGTCGCGCCGCTGATCTGGCCGGGGCGGGTCAACGCGCTGGCGCAGACGCTGCTCAAGCTGACCGCGCCCGGCGTGCCCGATTTCTATCAGGGCTGCGAACTGTGGAACCTGGCGCTGGTCGATCCCGACAATCGCCGCCCGGTCGATTACGCGCTGCGCCGCCGGATGCTCGCAGCCGCCCGCCGCGCGACCGTCGAAGAGGTCCTTGCCCGCGCCGACGACGGCCTGCCCAAGCTCTGGACCATCCGCAACGCGCTCGACCTGCGCCGCCGCCGTCCCGAACTCTTCGGCCGCGACGCGGGCTATGCCCCCCTCCACGCCGAGGGCGCGCGCGCCGACCATGCCGTCGCCTTTATCCGCGGCGCGGGCGCGATCGCGCTCGTCCCGCGCCTGCCGATCCGGCTCGCCGATCGCTGGGACGGCGCCACGCTCGAACTCCCCGCCGGCCGCTGGCGCAACCTGATGACCGGCGAATCGCATCGCGGCGGCGCGACTCCCGTCGCCACGATCCTCGCGCGCTTTCCGGTCGCGCTGCTCGAACGCGACCCGGCTGGCGACTGAAGCCGACACGCGCGTGTCCGGAACCCCGATGGAACTTCGCGTATGGGCGCCCAACGCCGCGACCGTGCATCTGGCGATCGCCGGCGAACGTATCGCGATGACGCGCGGCGACGGCGGCTGGTGGTCGATCGAAACACCGCTGGCCGCGCCCGGCGTCGATTACGCCTTCGTGATCGACGCCGCCGATCCGCCGATTCCCGATCCGCGCTCGCACTTCCAGCCCGCCGGCGTCCACGGCCCGTCGCGCCTCGTCGATCACGCGGCCTTCCGCCGGAGCGACGCGGGCTGGAACGCGCCGCCGCTCGAAGCCGCGATCGTCTACGAACTGCACGTCGGAACCTTCACGCCGGCGGGAACCTTCGCCGCCGCGATCGAGCGCCTTGGCCATCTGGCCGAGCTGGGCGTTACGCACGTCGAGTTGATGCCGGTCGCGGAGTTTTCGGGCGATCGCGGATGGGGCTACGACGGGGTCGATCTGTTCGCGCCCCATCATGCCTACGGCGGTCCCGACGGCCTCAAGGCGCTGATCGACGCGGCGCACGCGCGCGGTCTCGCCGTGCTGATCGACGTCGTCTACAACCATTTCGGGCCGAGCGGAAATTACCTGCCGCGCTTCGGCCCCTATCTGACGAAGCGCTACGCGACGCCGTGGGGCGAGGCGATCAATTTCGACGGCGCCGGCAGCGACGAGGTGCGCCGTTTCTTCTGTGACAATGCGCTTGCCTGGCTGCGCGACTATCATGCCGACGGCCTGCGGATCGACGCGGTTCACGCGATCCTCGATACGTCCGCGCTCCATTTTATCGAGCAGCTCGCGGCCGAAGTCGCCGCGCTTGAACGGCGGCTCGGCCGCCGGCTCGTGCTGATCGCCGAGAGCGACCTCAACGATCCGCGCCTCGTGCGTCCGCCGGCAATTGGCGGCTACGGCATCGCCGCGCAATGGTCCGACGATTTCCATCATGCGCTGCATACCGTGCTGACGGGCGAGCGCGCGGGCTATTACGCGGATTTCGGCGCGATCGCCGATCTGGCCAAGGCGCTGCGCTCGGCCTGGGTCTACGACGGCCGCTATTCGCGTTTCCGCGGCCGCCGCCACGGCCGTCCGCCGGTCGGATTGGACGGCCATAAGTTTCTCGGCTATCTGCAAACTCACGATCAGGTCGGAAATCGCGCGCGCGGCGAACGCGGCGCCCATCTGATGAGTCTCGGACGGGCGAAGATCGGCGCGGCGCTCGTGATGACCTCCGCGTTTATCCCGATGCTCTTCATGGGGGAGGAGTGGGGCGCGTCGGCGCCGTTTCAGTATTTCGCGGGCCATCCGGAGCCCGAGCTGGCGCGCGCGGTCAGCGAGGGTCGCCGGCGCGAATTCGCCGCCTTCGGCTGGAAGCCCGAGGACGTTCCCGATCCCGAGGCGGTCGCAACCTTTATGCGCTCGAAGCTCGATTGGAGCGAGCCTGGCCGCGAGCCGTATCGCGGGATGCTGGAATGGTATCGCGAGTTGATTCGGCTGCGCGCCGCGACGCCGGCGCTGTGCGACGGCCGGCTCGATCAGGTCGATGTGCGCTTCGACGAGGACGCGAAATGGATCGTGGTCGGGCGGGGACCGATCGCGGTCGCCTGCAATCTCGCGCCGCGGCTCCAGACTGTCCCGCTGCCGTTCGCCGGCCGCGTCCTGCTCGCGTCCGAACCCGGTATCACTCCCGATGGCTCCGCAATCGCACTCCCGCCCGATTCGGTCGCGATCATCTCTCGCCACTGATTCGGAATCGGTCGCGGAACTTCTGGCTATCCGGGGGGTTGCAGTTCGCTGGCTGGAATCACGAGAGTACCCGTCTGCAACGGCAAATCGGCGCAACCGATTTCGTAGAGTATGGATAGCTCCGACGCATTTTGCGAATATAGGCTGGCGACAAGAAGCGAGACGCCCGGATGGAGAGGCGCCGCCAACCGCGAGGCCCCGAAGCGAAAGGATTGAGCGATAGTGCTTAGAGGGCGCGGCAGTCCATGATTTTCAGTCCAGTCCATTCCGAGATCGTCGAACCCCATCGGTTGTGGATAGCTGATCGTTAGGTAGGGCGCCTGTGCCGAACCTTTGCCGTGATTTTCCAAAAGCAAGCTAATCCGACACGAGCCAGGGCGGCCGAGACCCCATTTCGCTATTTTGTAGCTGATCGCCAGCTTCGGATGGGGGCGACGGCCGAACATGTCCGCAATCTCGAAATGCTCCATCTTGAGAAAGCTCGCGCCGGACCGCTTGTAGTATCGATCTTCGCCGAGCTTAGCCATGTGCGGTCCTGCGTCGGAGACCGGAACATGTGTAACCACGAATCCGTGGTCGTCCTTGCCAGGAATGTATAACGCCCGGTGCTCAACGCCCGTGACCGAAGGATTCGCCGCCGATCCGGAGAACTCCATCAGATGCGAATAGAATTTCTTAAGGCCATCGATACCCGGAGCGTTGCACGCGCAGTCAACGCCGTCAGAATTTTTGCGGCAGTCGACGCCCCAAACGATCAGGCCGCCGTCAGAGTTTGCAAACCCGGAAACCGCTGCTGCGAAGTTTTTGCGATCGTCACGGCTTTTCAGATTGGGATCAACGAGGAGCTTGAAATCGAGGTGCAGGTCTTCCTCGCGGCCGTCCTCGACGAAACGATTGATGTCGTCGATCGAAATCGAATCGAACCAACTCTTCAGATCGCTCGTGGGAGCCATGAACGTAGGATCGTAAGCGGCCGCGCCCAGAATTTCCTTCCTGATCGACTTGATTGAGCGTGAGCCGAGCGGCGTTAGCCGGCGATCGGTTTGTGCGAAGGAAAATCCAATTCCGGCTGATCGACCTCGAACAAGGCCTGCTTCACCGCGCCGACGATGCCGATCTGCCGAATCCGTTCGGCCTGAAGCGCGCGGGCGTGGGCGCTGAGAAATATGCGGAGCGCGATCAACACCAGTCCACCCGCCAGCGCGCCAAGCGCCGCGACCATTCCGCCCAGCCCGATATGCATCATCAGCAAAATCATGGCTCGCCCCTGCAGTCCATTTTCACATATGCGCCCGGAAGGCGATAGCGCCCGGAACCACCAGCGCGAATCCTCCCACGGCCAGCGAAAGCAGGGCCTTCCATCCGACCTGCGGCTTGCGCCGTCGCAACGCCATGATCGCGATCGCCGTCAGTAGCAAAATTCCAACGCAGAGTAATTCCGCCGCCTCCGCTTCGCCCTTGAGCACGAAATAGTTGGTGATATTGCCATTCGAGAAGACGCCGCCCAGCGCTCCCCACGCCAGCACCTGACAATCCCAGCCGAGGTCGGTAATCCAATCCTGCCACGGCCCGCTGTTGACGATTCGATCAAACAGTCCCATCACCAACACGAACAGCGCCGGAATCGCGAAAACCGTGACGTAAAACACGAGTCAGCCGATCGCCGGTTGCGACGGCTCGCGGATGCGCCGGTCGGTCGCTGAATCGAACAGGGCCACGGTGGTCGGCGGCTAAATTTTTTGTTTGGTTTGGCGCCAGTCGGAAAGGAATTTCTCCAACCCCGCGTCGGTCAGCGGATGCCGCAGGATCTGCTTGATTACGTCGGGCGGCAGGGTCGCGATATCCGCGCCCGCCTCGGCCGCGTGCAGCAGATGCAACGGTGAGCGAATCGACGCGACCAGCACCTCCGCCGAATAGTCGTAATTGCCCATGATCCGCACGATCTGGTCGATCAGCAGCATCCCCTCGTGGCCGATATCGTCGAGCCGGCCGACGAACGGCGAGAGAAACGACGCGCCGCATTTGGCCGCCGCCAGCGCCTGCAGCGGACTGAAGATCAGCGTCACGTTGACCCGGATCCCGCGGTTCGAGAGCGCCCGCGTGGCCTTCAGTCCCTCCAGCGTCATAGGGCATTTGACCACGATATTGCGATGGATTTTGGCGAGCTTCTCGCCCTCCTCGAGCATCGCGGGGGCCTCGGTCGCAACCACTTCGGCGCTGATCGGGCCGTCGACGAGGTCGCAAATTTCGCGCAGCACCTCGCCGTAGGGCCGGCCGCTTTTGGCGATCAGACTGGGATTGGTGGTGACGCCGTCGGCCAGGCCGAGGGCGGCGATCTCACGGATTTCCGCCGTGTCCGCCGTATCGACGAAGAACTTCATCGCGAGGCAACCTCCCGCTTGCGCGGCGGCGGCCGAAGCAGGTCGGCGCGCGCCAGAGTGACCCGCTGGGGCGATTTCAAACCGGCCAGCAGATCGGAAATTGAGACGTTAAGTTTGGGATGGATCAGCGTCGGCGCCAACTCGGCCATCGGCGCCAGCACAAAGCGCCGTTCATGGAGTCGCGGGTGCGGCGTAATCAGGGCGGGCGTCTCGATCATCTCCTTGTCGAAAAACAGCAGGTCGAGATCGATCACGCGCGGCCGCGGACGTTGGCGGGCGGCGGATTTGCGTCCCCGGGCGCGTTTACGCCCCATCTGGCGCTCGATCGCCAGCAATCGCCGCATCATGACGTCCGCCGTCAATTCGGTTTCCACTTCGATCACGCCGTTCAGAAACGCGCCCTTGAGATCGCCGACCGGTTCGGTCTCATAAATTGACGATTGACGCATAATCCGCGTCTCGGGCAGGCGCGCGACACGCTCGATCGCCTCCCGGAAATTGCCGGCCCGGTCGCCGAGGTTG
>JAJXYM010000327.1 GCA_021780585.1 Deltaproteobacteria bacterium | reverse complement strand
CGCGAGGAGATCGAGGCGCTGCGCAACGCGCTCGGCGCGATCGAGCGGCCCGACGACGAATTGCTCGTCTTCGCGACGCTGCACGGGCCGCTGTTCGCGATCGCCGACGGTCCGCTGTTCGAATATCGCGCGCGCGCCGGCCGGCTGCATCCGTTCGCCGCGCCGCCGGACGCTTTGCCGGAGCGTCTGGCGGAGATTCCGGAAGCGCTGGCGATTTTGTGCGGACTGCATCATGAGCGGAATCGGCGGCCGATCGCCGAGACGATCGCGCGGCTGCTGGCGGCGACGCGCGCGCACGCGGCGATCGCGATTTGGCCCAACGGCGATCAGGCGCTGGCGAATCTGATGCGGCTGATGGACATGGCGCGGCGCTATGACGGACGGCTCGGCGCGCGTTCGCTGCGCGGCTTCCTCGAACAACTCGAGGAGCGCGCCGAACGCGAGCAGGCGGGCGACGTGCCGGTGGTCGAGGAGGGGGCCGAGGGCGTGCGCATCATGACCGTGCATCGCGCCAAGGGACTCGAATTCCCGGTCGTGATCCTGGCCGATTCGACCTGCAACGAAACGCCCGGGCAGGCGTGGCGCCACGTCGATGCCGAACAGCGGCTGTGCGCGCTCCGGCTCGCCGGATGCGCGCCGCGCGAATTGCTCGAACGCCAGGCGGACGAGATGCGCCGTGAGACGGAAGAGGCGATTCGGCTGCTTTACGTCGCGGCGACGCGGGCGCGCGATCTGCTGGTGGTTCCGGCGGTCGGCGACGAACGGCGCGAAGGCTGGCTGGCGCGTCTCCATCCCGTGATCTATCCGGCGCCCGGAACGGCGCGGACGCCGCTGGAGCGCGGCGGTCCCGGATGTCCTTCGTTCAAGGCGGAACTGGCCGGGATCCGGCCGCGCAACGCGAATCCGCGCGGGCCCGGCGTCACGCCGGGATCGCATCGGCCGGAGGCCGGCGCCCATCGCGTGGTCTGGTGGGACGTGTCGCTGCTCGAACTGAACGTGCATGAGACGATGGGTTTGCGGCAGGACCGCCTGTTGCAGGCCGACGAGGAGCGGAGCCGATCGGATCGATCGCGCGCGGAACATGACGAATGGCGGGCGCGGCGCGAGCGCGCGCTGCGGATAGGCGCCGCGCCGTCGCGCCGAATCGCGGCGGCCGCCGAAATCGCGGCGGTGGAGACCGCGGAGCCGGCGGAGCTTCAGGCGATCGAAGTCGTGGAATTGCCGCGGCCGGCGGATCGTCCGCACGGCCGGCGCTTCGGCGCGCTGGTTCACGCCGTGCTCGAGCGCGCGCCGCTCGCCGCGGACGGCGCTGAAATCGCGCGTCAGGCGGAATTTTTCGGCCGCATCCTGGGCGCCAACGGGGCCGAGATGGCCGCCGCCGTCCCCGCCGTGGCGGCCGCGCTGGAGTCGGCGCCGATGCGCCGCGCGGCGGCCGCGATCGAGCTGCGGCGCGAGACCCCGCTCGCGATCACGCGCGCCGACGGAACGCTGGTCGAAGGCGTGATCGATCTGGCCTTTCGCGAACAAGACGCCGACGGCGGGTCGCGCTGGACGGTGATCGATTTCAAGACCGACGCCGACCTTGGCGGACGGCTCGACGAGTACCGGGCGCAGGCGGCGCTGTATGCGCGCGCGATCGCGCGGGCGACGGGAGCGGCGGCGCGGGGAATTCTGCTGCGGGTATGACGCGGGCGCAAACTCTTTCCGGCCGGCGCGGCCACAGCGATTATCGGGCGGCGTCTTCGGCGCGCACGACCCGCACCTGCTCGCCGTCGCGCGCCGCCTGCCCGGCGTTCATCGCGACCAGATCGCCCGGCTGGACTTTGCCGAGGATTTCGACGCGATAGCCGTCGTCGCGGCCAAGCGTGACGGGAATCAGACGGAGCCGATCGCCGCGCACCACCGGCACGTAGACGCGGTTGTCGCGGAACACCAGGGCGTCGTCGGGCACGGTGACCGCCGCGGCGCTGGTATGCGTCGTGATCCGCAAATTGGCGTACATCCCGGGCAGCAATGCGTGATCGCGATTCGCCAGGTCGGTCTCGACCAGCATCGTGCGCGAGTCTGAATCGAGCGCGGCGGGATGCCGGGTGACGGAGCCGGTGAAGATGCGTTCGGGATATTCGCCGACGCTGATTTTCACCGGGTCGCCGTCGCGCACGAAGCTCGCCAGCGTTTGCGGCAGGTTGGCGTAGATGCGCACCGGCTCGAGCGTCGCCAGCTCGACGATCGGCGAGTTGGCGGAGTTGGTCGCGGTCGATTGCGGAATCAGCGTGCCGGGATCGACGTAACGCGCGGCGACGATTCCGGCGAAGGGCGCGCGCACGATTTCGTATTGCTGGAGCGCCAGCGCCTGTTCCCAGGCGGCCTTCGCCTGCAACATCAGAGCGTGCTGGGCGTCGGCCTGCTGGAGCGAAATCACCTGCTGGCGCACCAGCGCCTGGTAGCGTTGATCGGTGGTGAGCTGAATCCAGTAGTTCGCGCGCGCGTCGGCGACGGCCTTGTCGGTCTCGGGCGACTCGATCACCGCGATCGTTTCGTTCTTGCGGACCAGGTCGCCCTTGTCGACGTGGATCGATTTCATGTAGCCGGCGACCTTGGCGTAGACCGGCGTTTCGATATAGCCGTGGACGCTGGCGGGAATTTCGATCGTGCGGGAACCGCCGGTCCGTCCGGCCGGCGCCACCAGCACATGCGGCCCGGCGGCGATTTCGCGCTCGAGCGCGGCGCTCTGATCTTCCAGGCGCGCCTGATGCGCCAGGACGAGTCCGGCCGAGGCGACGAAGGCGAGGGCGACGGCCGCGCCGAGGCCGACGATCAGGCGGCGGCCGGGACGATTGGCGGCGGAGGAACTTTCGATGGCCACGGGCGATTGCTCCTCCGCTCAGGCGCCCGGCAACGAAGCCGAGTTGATGCGTTCGTCGCGCTCATGCTTGCCGATCAGCTTGCGGCTGAAGATCGAATAGACGGCGGGCACCACGAACAGCGTCATCACGGTCGCGGCGATCAATCCGCCGATCACGGCGCGGCCGAGCGGCGCGTTCTGCTCCGAGCCTTCGCCGAGCGCGAGCGCCATCGGCAGCATCCCGAGGATCATCGCGAGCGCGGTCATCAGGATGGGCCGGAAGCGGATATGGCCGGCTTCGATCGCGGCGTCGACCGGGCCGCGGCCCTCCTCGCGCATCTCGTTGGCGAAGGTGACCAACAGATTGCCGTTGGCGACGCCGACGCCGACCGCCATGATCGCGCCCATCAGGGATTCGACGTTGATCGTCGTATGCGTCAGCACCAGCATCCAGAGCACCCCCGCCAACGCCCCCGGAATCGCCATCATGATGATGAACGGCTCGAGCCACGACTGGAAGTTCGCGACCATCAGCAGGTACACGAGGATGATCGCGAGGATCAGTCCCGCGCCCATCGTGGCGAACGATTCGCGCATCGCCTCGCTCTGCCCGCGGATCACAATGCGGTTTTGCGCGGGGAGCTTGCCCAGCCGCGCGATCGCGCGATCGACGTCGCCGGTGACGCTGCCCAGATCGCGTCCCTGCACGGCGCAGTTGACGTCGATCACGCGCTGGACGGTGTAATGATCGATAATCGCGGGATCGACCGCATGGGTGATCGCGGCGACATTGGAGAGCAGTTGCACCGGCGTCGTGGCGGCGCCCGAAGCGGCGGGCATATACGCGGCGGCCGGCGCGGACGAAGCGCCCACGCTCGCGCCGTTGGTGAGCGGCGTGTTGGCCAGCGCCGCGACCGAACTGTTGATGTGATAAGGGGTCTGCGTAATCACGTCGTAATTGACGCCATTTCTCGGGTCCAGCCAGAAATTCGGCGAAATCAGCGTGTCGCCGCTCAATGACGCGAGCAGGCTCGACGCCACCTGCTGCATCGTCAGGCCAACCTGCAGCGCCTTGGCGCGATCGACGTCGACCTTGAAGGTTGGATAATCGAGCGGCTCGGCGATCCGCAGATCGACGATGCCGGGGACCGCGCGCATCATTCGCCGCAAGCGCTCGGCGATCGCGTAATCCTGATGCAGATCGTTGCCGGAAATCTGCACGTCGATCGCGGCCGGCAGGCCGAAGTTCAGCACCTGGTTGACGATATCGGCGGCCTGGAAATAACCCAGCACGGTCGGAAAGCGCCGCTCGAGCATCGCGCGGATTTGCCGCTGATAGCCAGCGGTCGGATGATGCCCGGGGGCGAGCTGAATCAGGATTTCGGCGTCCTGATCGCCGATATTGTCGGTCGGGTAAAACGCCAGATCGTAGGAGACCGGCAGGCCGATATTGTCGCTGATGCCCGCGATTTCATTGGCCGGGATGATTTGGCGGATCGCCCGCTCGATATTGTCGGCGATCCACTCGGTGCGCTCGATCCGCGTGCCGGTCGGCGCGCGCACATGGAGCTTCATCAGGCCGGCGTCGACGGCCGGGAAGAAATCCTCGCCGACCGCCCAGAGCAGCGGAATCGTCGCGACGATCAGCAACGCGGCCATCGTCAGCGCGAGCCGCCGCCACGCAATAAAGCTGGTCAGCGCGCCGACATACGCTGCGCGGAGCCGCTCGAAGCCCGCTTCGAAGCCGCGCAGAAAGCGGCCCCATAGCCCCGCGCCGGGGTCCTCCAGATGCGTATCCGGGAGCAGATAGGAGGCCATCGTCGGCACCAGCGTGCGCGACAGCAGATACGACGTGAGCATCGCGTAAACCACCGCCAGCGCGAGCGGCGTGAACAGAAAACGCGCCACGCCGGTCAGCAGCACGACCGGGAAAAACACGATGCAAATCGAGAGCGTGCCGACGAAAGTCGGCGTCGCGATTTGCGAGGCGCCATCGAGAATCGCGACCAGCAGCGGCTTGCCCATCGCGTGGTTGCGATGGATATTCTCGATTTCCACGGTGGCGTCGTCCACCAGCATCCCGACCGCGAGCGCGATTCCGCCCAGGGTCATCGTGTTGACCGTCTGGCCGGACAGCTTCAGCCCGACGATCGCGGTGAGAATCGACAGCGGAATCGAGATGATCACGATGATCATGCTGCGCGGCGAGCCGACGAACATCAGCACCATCAGCGCCACCAGCGCCGCCGCGATTCCGGCCTCGCGCACGACCTCCCAGAGGGCGGCGCGGACGAAGGTCGATTGGTCGAAGGAGAGCGAAACCTTGAGTCCCTTGATCGCCGTCGCGCGGATATAGGGCAGGCGGCGCTTGACCGCGTTGACCACCGCCAGGGTCGAGGCGGTCGCGTGCTTGATCACGAGCAGGAAGGTGGCGGGCTTGCCGTTGACCCGCACGACGTCGGTTTGCGGCTGATGGGTGTCGGAGACCGGCGCGACGTCCCCGATGAAAATCGGCGCGCCGTTGACGTACTTGATCGGCAGACGGTTGAACCCGGCGACCGTATGCGGGCTCATGTTGATGTCGATATTGTAGTCGTAATTGCCGATTCGCGATTCGCCCGACGGAATTACCACGTTGGACTGCGCGAGCGCGTTGGCGACGTCATAGGGCGAAAGATTGTCGGCGTAAAGCGCGCGCGGATCCAGATTCGCGATCACGGCGCGCTGCACCCCGCCCATCGGCGCCGGCGACGAAAATCCCGGAATCGTGAAGAGCTGCACGCGGATGAAGTTGAGGCCGTAATCGAACAGCCGCGCGCCCGAGAGCGTATCGCTGTAGATATTGAGCTGCGCCACCGGGACGTTCGAGGCGTTGTACGAAATGATCTGCGGCGGCTGCGTCCCGCGCGGCAGAATCGTCAGAATCGTCTCGGAAACCGCGTTCATCTGCGCGATCGCCGCGCCGATATCCGACCCCGGATGGAAATATACCTTGAGCAATCCGAGGCTGTTGATCGACTGCGATTCGATATGCTCGATGCCGTCGACCGTGGTCGAATAGGCGCGCTCGCTGATCAGCACCATTCGGCGCTCGACGTCGATCGCGCTCAGGCCCGGATAGCTCCACACCACCATCACCACCGGCAGGTCGATCGCCGGGAAAATATCGACGTTCATCTCGTAGAACGAGAGCGTCCCCAGCACCAGCATCAGCAGCGCCATCACCGCGACCGACAGCGGGCGCCTGAGCGCGAGGCGAACCAGCCACATCATACGCGTCGGGCCTCGGGACGGTTCAGCCGGCCGCCGGCGAAAGGTATGGCGATGAGGAAATCATCAATGATGATCGATAATCGATAAATGACTTGCATCAAGTATCGGTTATCGATAATCGTCAGTCAATGGCGGAAGCGATCGACAAGCCGGAGCGGCCGCGCGACGGCGAGGGCTGCGCGCTCGCGCGCGAATCGACCACCGCGCGCGTCCGCCAGTTGATCCTGACGCGGATTCTCGACGGCGTCTATCCGCCCGGCGCCCGCCTGGTCGAGTTGCGCCTCGCCCGCGAGCTCGCCACCAGCCAGACCCCCGTGCGCGAGGCCCTGCGCCAGCTCGAAGCGGTCGGGATCGTGCGCACCGAACCGTGGCGCGGCACGCGCGTGCGCGAGGTCAGCGAGCGCGAGATGCGCGAGGCCTACCAGGTGCGCGCCGTGCTCGAGCAGTTGGCGGCGCGTCTGGCCGCGCCGCGCCTCGCCGGCCGGGTCGAACCGCTGCGCCGTCGGGTCGCCGAACTGCGCGCCGCCGCGCGCGCCCATGACCTTGAACGTTACGCCCGCCACGACGTGCCGTTCCATCGCGCGATTCTCGAAGCCTCCGGCAACGCGATCCTGCTGCGGACCTGGGAATCGCTCAATTTCGAGGTGCGCACCCGCGTCCATCTGGCGCGCGGCAATTCCGATTTGGTCGCGGTCGCCGAATCCCATCAGGCGGTGGTCGACGCGCTCGCGGCGGGGGACGGCCGCACGGCGGGAAAATTGCTCCGCCGCCAGGCCGAGGCCGCCAGCCCGATCGAGGACGGCGCGGCCGCATTGGTTTCCGCCGCCGCGCCGGCGCCCAAGCCTCCCGCTCGCGCCGCCCGCCGCGCGCGCTGACACCCCCGCTCCGCGCGCCGTTTGTAACCGCGGCCCGCGCCGCGCTAAATAGACGGGGATAACCAGCTCTCTCGTGGAGGACTGCTCGATGGTCAAGCTATACGGCACTTCCAAGTCGCGTTCGGCCCGCTGTCTGTGGGCGCTCGAAGAACTCGGAGTCAAATACGAACACGAACCGGTCGCGGTTACGGACGCCAAGAGCGCCGATCACCTCAAGCGCAATCCCATCGGTCATATTCCGGTGCTCGAGGATAACGGCGTCATGATCTGCGAGTCGCTCGCGATCAACCTCTATCTGGCGGAAAAATACGGCAAGGGCTCGCTCTGGCCGGCCTCGGTCGAAGACCACGGCCACGCCTACCAGTGGAGCTTCTTCGCCATGACCGAGCTCGAGCCGCATCTGATGACCCTGCTGCGGCACAAGCTCTTCCTGCCCGCCGAACAGCGCAGCGAACAGGCGGTCAAGGAGGCCACCGAGGCGCTCAAGGCGCCGCTCGGCGTGCTCGACGCGGTGCTCGGCAAACACGAGAACCTGCTCGGCTCCGCTTTCACGATCGCGGACCTTAATGTCGCGTCGGTGCTGTCGTTCGCCAACTATGTCAAGTTCGATTTCTCGGCCACGCCGAAACTTCAGGCCTGGCTGCAGAAGTCGCTCGGCCGCGAGGCCAACGCGAAGGTGCGCGGTCTGAAGTAAAGCGCGCACGCAATCCTCGCCTTGACGGGGCGGCGTTCCGAAACGGACGGCCGCCCCGTTTTTTTTCGCCTCGCGATCGCCGTGCGGCCGGACCGAAACGTGCCGATTAGCGTCCGCGCCGCGGCGGATCCTGCGACAGAAGCGTCCCGGATCGGGACATGCGACGGTCATAATGGCGGTACGGATGTTGCTCGCTCGGACAATCAGGAACCGCCGGCGCCGGCCAGCGGAAGTCCGGTGCGCGCCCTCGCGCGACCCGCCGGCTTCCGCGCCGCGCGGCGGATTTTGGATTGCGCATGCCGATTACCACTCCCGTCGCGACCACGCTCACCGAACTCGCCGACCCGGCCGCGGCGCCGGCCGGCGCGCCCAATGCGCATTCGCGCCAGATCCGGTTCGGCTTCGCTTTTGCCGTGGCGATGGTGATTACCGCGGCCATCGTCACCTATGCCGCGATTCAGCGCGAGCTTTTGGCCGAAGCCGCGGTCGCCCACTCACATCGCGTGATCGAAAGGCTCGACGACCTTGGCGACGCGCTGAGCGAAGCGGAATCGAGCGCGCGCGGTTATGCGATCTCCGACGACCCTCAATATCTCGCCTTGCTGCCGGCCCAACTCGAGCGCGTGCGGCGGGATTTTGCCGCATTGCGCCAATTAACCGCCGCCGATCCCGCGCAGCGCGACCGCCTCGATCAAGCGCAAGCGACGCTCGACGCCAAGCTCGCCCGGATTGCGCGGGTCGCCGCCCATCACGACCCCGTTTCCGATTCCGCCCAACTGGCGCGCGACGGCAATGGGCGCGTCCTGATGGACACGCTGCGCGATCGTCTGGGCGCGCTCGGCGCCGCCGAGCGCCGCCGGCTCGCGGCGCACGCCGGCCACGCCGAATTGCTCTCCCATCTGATGGTGCTGGCGCTCATCCTCGGATGCGCTGCGGCGCTGGGCGCGATCGGCTTCGCCGGCAGCTTCATCGCGCGCGCGCTGCACGCCGTCAACCTCACGCTGCATGACGACGCGCACCGTCGCGAGGCCCTCCGCCGGCTCAACGAAAAGCTCGAAGTGCGCGTCGCCGAGCGCAGCCAGGCCGCCGCCCAATGCGCCCTCGATCTCGCGCAGACGCGCAAGGACTTGCACGGCGAGAGCGCGCTGCTGCGGGAGTTGCTCGAGCGGATGGACGACGGCGTCGTGGTCTGCGATCCGCATCTGCGCCCATTGCGCGTCAATCCGGCCGCCGAACGTATCCTCGGGGCCGGCCTGGCCCGCGATCAGCCGCTCGAGCGCCTCGCCAGTATGCTCGAATTTCTGCCCGCGGAGGATGACGAACCCCTGCCGCCCGCCGAATGGCCGTTGATGCGCGCGTTGCGCGGCGACGCCGTCGACCTGGTTTGCCTGATGCGCCGGCGCGGCGACGGCGCGGGCCATTGGGTCGCCTGCGGGGCCCGGCCGTTGCGCGACGAGCGCGGAACCGTGCAAGCGGCCGTGATGGTCCTGCGGGATCTTACGCTCGAGCGGCGCGCCGAAGCCTCAAGCGCGACGCTGGCCGCGCTTGCCGCCGCCGCTCCGGACGCGATCGTCACGCTCGATCCGCGCGGCCGCGTGACCAGTTGGAACGCCGCCGCCGAACGACTGTTCGGTTTTTCCGCCGATGAGATGATCGGCCGCGAGCCGCTGGCGCTGCTCCCGGACGATCGCCAGGCGGAGGATCGCGATCTGCGCGCGCGGATCGCGGCGGGCGAACCGATCGAACCGGTCGAAACCGAGCGGCTCGATCGCGACGGCCGCCGCCTCGAACTTGCCCTCGCCGCCGCGCCCCTCGCCGCTCCCGGCGGCGCGGCGCTCGGCGTCACGCTGATTTTCCACGACCTTGGCGAGCGCAACCGGACCCGCGCCGAACTCGCCGCCGCGCGCGAAGCGGCGCTTGCCGCCGTGCGCGAACGCGCCGACTTTCTCGCCAGCATCAGCCACGAAATTCGCACCCCGCTCAATGGCGTGATCGGGATGGTCGAACTGCTGCTCGGGACCGAACTGACCGGCGATCAGCGCGATTTGGCGCGCACCGTCGCTTCCAGCGGCGCGCTGCTGATGCGAATCGTTGAGGATCTGCTCGACTACGCGCGCCTGGCGGCGGAAAAATTCGTTTTCGATCGGCTCGATTTCGATCTTCATGATCTACTCGGCGTCGTCGCCGACGGTTTCTCCGAACGGGCCGCCGCCGCCGGCCTCGAACTGGCGCTCGCAATCGCCCCCGGCGCGCCGCGCTGGCTGCGCGGCGATCCCGGCCGCCTGCGCCAGATTGTCGCGAGCCTGCTCGGTCATGCCGTCAAGTTCGCCGAGCGCGGCGAAATCGTGCTCGTGGCCACGCCCGCGCCGCCCCTCGGCGACGACCGGGCAAAGGTGAATTTCGAGGTGCGCGCGACCGAGGCCGGCCTCGCTCCCGCGCCCGGCGACAGCCCGTTCCGTCCGTTCGCCCGAATCGATGGCGCCGGCAATCGCCGCCTCGGCGATAGCGGCCTCGGCCTGGCGATCGCCGCGCAACTGGTTCAAGCGATGGGCGGAAAGCTCGAATTCGCCGCGCTTGCCGGCACGGGTTCGCGCTTCTCCTTCGCGCTCGCCTTCGAGCCGGGCGAACCGCGTCCGGCCGACGCCGCCAACTGGGAAACGCTGCGCGGCCTGCGCGCGCTGGTGGTCCAGGATAACGCGACCAGCCGCGCCGCGCTGCTGGACTATCTTGGCGCCTGGGGCGTCGAGGCGATCGCCGCCGTCGGCGCCGAGGAGGCGCTGACCGTGATGCGCGATCGGGTCGCCGCCGGCGCGCCCTGCGAAATCGTGCTGGCCGACGCGCGGATGGCCGCGATGGATGGCGCCGCGCTGGCCCGCGCGATCAAGGCCGACGCCCGCCTGCGCGCCGCCCGTGTGCTGCTGATGGCCCCCGTCGTCGAACACGCGCCCGAGCCGCCCCACGGGACCGACGGCTGGCTCAAAAAGCCGGTGAACCCGGCCCGCTTGCAGGAGCGGCTGGTCGAAATCGCGCGCGTCCTGCGCGCCGCGTCCGCCAAAGTCCTGGTTCCCGCCGGAGGCAAAGTGCTGCCAATTCGCCCGCTGCCGGCCGCCGCCGAACGCGCCCGCCGGCCTCGCGCCCGCGTCCTGATTATCGAGGACAATCCCGTGAACCGAAAACTGGCGCTGCTGCAATTACGCAAGCTCGGCTACGACGGTGACGCCGTCGACCATGCCCGCGCCGGTCTCGACGCGCTCGCGGCGGCCGATTACGCGGCCGTCCTGATGGACTGCGAAATGCCCGAGATGGACGGTTACGCCGCCACCGCTGAAATTCGCCGGCGGGAGGGCGCCGACCGCCATACCGTGGTGATCGCGATGACCGCGCATGTGATGGAAGGCGCGCGCGAAAAATGTCTTGCCGCCGGGATGGACGACTTCGTGCCCAAGCCGGTCACGCTCGAAAGCCTGGGCGCGACGCTCGAGCGCTGGCTCGCGCGCGACCAGGGCCCCGAGGAGCCGCCGGCCGGCCTGCCCGCGCATGAGGATTGCGTCAGCCTCGATGAGGCGGTGATCGCCGAATTGCGCGCGCTCTCGAGCGCCTCCGAACAGGATCCGGTCGGCGAACTGGCGAGCCTGTTTCAGCGCGATATCACTGACCGGATTGCGGCGATGCAGGAGACGCTGGCGGCGGGCGACGGCACGGCCCTGGCTCGCGCCTCCCATGTGCTCAAGAGCGCGGCGGCCGGCCTTGGGATGCGCCGTTTGGCCGCGCTTTCCAGCGAGCTGGAAGACCGTGCGCGACAGGCCGATTTCCGCGCCGCGGCGTTTTACTTCGCCCAGCTGCGGCGCGAGCTGGACTTGGCGCTGCCGCTGCTCGAACGCGCGCGCCCGTCGGCCAAGGCTCAGGCCTGAACGTTCGGGAGTCGCGGTGCGGAGCCGAACGGCCGCACCGCGGCGGTCGCCCGCGCGCTGACCGCTTGCGCCGGCGCGCCGGCGAGATAAAACGGAATCGACCGTTTCACCCGCAAGCTGATTTCACGATCGTCGGGCGACACCCGGGCCATCACGATCTCGCTCGAGCGCACGCCGTTCAGTTCCGCGTATTCGCGCGCGACCGCAAGCGCGCGCCGCGGATGCGCCGGCAAATAATTAGCGCCCGCGATCGCCGCCGCGTCGGCCGCCGTCTGCAGCCTGATCCAGTTGGCGTAAAAATAATAGCGGGCGAAAATCCCGTCGAGAATCACGCCGCCCACCAGCAGCGTCGCCGCCAGCATCAGCCGCGTCGCCATCCGGAGCCTGGGCGATTGCGCGATTCTCATTGGCGAAGTCCCGCGCGCGACTGTTAGCTGTTCCGCGCCGCGTGGAATTTCACCATTATCACGAAAGCTGTCGCCAGCCGAAGCGGCGCGCCGGCCGCTGGCTCAGCGAATCAACAGCGTCGCCGGATTCATCGCCGCCGGTCCCTGCAGCGACCATTTCGGCGTGCTCGAACCGCTCGCGTTCGCGCCGAAGAACAGCACCGCGTTGGGCACCGCGACCGCGATCCGTCCGGCGCTGTCGGCCGTGACGCCGTCCGGATTACGCATCGCCGGGCTGGTCACGCTGGCGTTGCGCGTCCAATGTTGCGGTCCGTCCGCCACGAAGATCGCCAGACTGTCGTCGCCGTGATTGGTGACGTAAACGTTCAGGTCCCCGTCGACGAAGACCCGCCGCGGCTGATTGAGTCCGCCCAAAATCGCCACCGGCGCGGCGTCGCCCTCGGCGTCCGCGGCGAAGACCAGAACGCGATTAGTCTGGCGATCGACCACGAAAGTCTCGCCCGCGCTGTCGATCGCGATTCCCTCCGGTGAAGTGAGTCCGGTATGCGGTCCGATGATCTCCCGGACCGGAAGGATATTGCCGTTGAGCGCCGCCGCGAACCATAAGACGTGCGCCTCGCCCGGCTTGATCCCCTGATCCGCGATGAAGATGTCGCCGGAGAGGTCCACCGCCATCCCGGTCACGTGCTCCATCCCGGTATGCGGTCCGCCCAGCTCGCGAACCTGCCGGTAGTCGTTGGGATTGCGCCCGGCGTAGATCTTGATGTTGCCGTTCGCGTTGGCGATGAAGACCTCGTTGCGCAGATCGATGCTGGCGTCGACCGGAAGGTCCGGTGCGCTTTCCCGAATCGTCGCGAGCGGTTGCGCGTCGCCCGAGGCGTTGGCGGGAAAAATCGCCACCGCGCGGCTCTCCGGCAAGGTCACGAACATCAGTTGATGCGTCACGGCCGGCGCCGCGCGCCGCATACAGCCCGCGCCCCCGATAATGAGCGCCGCCGTCAAAAACGTCCCCAGACGAACGCAGATGCTCCGTCGTGGCATACTGGCCCCCAAAACGAACAGATTATCATAGCCGCCCACAGGCAACGGCCGTCCCCGCTTACGCTCGTAGCATACCGGCGCGTGAGACTCCAAGGGCCGTGATCGCGTGATTTAGGCCATAAGAAGCGAAATCGACCAATTGCGCCGCTTTTGACCCCGAGGCGTGCGCCGCCTTCGCCTGACGCGGACGGGGATTGGCCGGAAATAATTACATTCTTGCTCGGCCTGAAGCGTTGCGAAATCGCCCAACGCTTCGATTTTCCAGCGTTGAAGCGGTCGCTGGCGATGGCATGCCGATTGCGGATAAATAGCCCGTTACGCCTCATGTTTTCGCTTGAATAGCTATTTTACGAGTAAGGACCAGAAATGAAACGATATAATTGGCTATGGTTGTCAATTTCGCTGATGCTGGCGGCGTCGATCGGCGCGGGATGCTCCGGCCAACAGAGCGAGCGTTCGACGGTCCAAACCACCACCACGAGCAATACGGATCCCGAGACCGGAACTTCGGTCACGACCACGAAGACCGATGAGGACAAGTCCGGGTCCGACCGCCCCGACAGCGTGCTGGGCGCGACCGCGCACGCCGTTGGAACTGTCGTGATGCTCCCATTTCGGGTCGTCGGTGATACACTGGCGCTGATTTTCTAGCGGCTGAAAGCGGATCGGCCCGTTCCCGCGCATCGGCCGCGAAACTTTTCCCGGGAGGCCAGTTCGCGACCATGACTCGAAGCCACGCCACCGTCCGCCTGCTGATTGGGATTTGCGCCGGATCGTTAGCCTTGGCCGCGCCCGCATTGGCGCAATCATCGTCGCGACTGATCGTCTCGTCCGAAGGCGCGCCGGCTACCGATCTGCCGATGGCGGATTATGCGGCGTTCGATTCGTTCAGCTCGGCGCATCCCGAGATTATCGCGCAACTGAGCCGTGATCCGCGCCTGATGCGCAGTCATAGCTACCTGGCGAAGCATCCCGAACTGGGCGGGTTCCTGGACAGCCATCCGGAAGTGCGCGCGGCGATGGTCCGCGATCCGGGGAATTTCCTGCCGCTGACCGTGGGCGGCCGATGGATCGCGAAACATCCGCACGCCGCCACGCCACGACATCATCACGGCCCCAAGGCCAGTGCGGCCGCGCCGGCTGCTTCCTCCGGGAAGAGCGACGATCCGGCGCCGGCGGGAGTAGCGGCGGCGCCGCCGGCCAATTGACGAATCCGCGGCGGAACCCGATCCGCGCGGCCGTACCGCCAATTGGCGCAACGGCCGGCGCGATGCCGGCCGTTGCCGCGCCAAATCGGTCCTTGCGTCGCACGGTCATGCGCCAATCGAGCTCCGCAACTCCGCCTGCTTCTGGCGCATCGCGCTGACCAGCGCCGCGAAGCCGCGCTGGTGAATCACGCGATTGAACTGGTTGCGATAGTTGGCCGTGATACTGATATCGTCGATAGTGACGTCGTAGACCTTCCAGGCGTCGCCCGCGCGCTTCATCTCATAATTGATCCGGATTGGCTGGCGGCCCTCGTCGGTGGGCGCCACCGCCGTGCGCACTTCGGCATAGCCGTCGCCATGCGTCGCCTGTCCGAGGAATTGCACCTGCTGGCCGGAGTAGCCGCTGAGCTTGTCGAGATAGGCGTCCTCCATGAAGGACGTGAACAGCGGCACGAATTGCTCTTGCTGAGCGGACGTCAGTTGTTTCCAGCTATAGCCGAGCGACGAGCGCGCCATCGCCGCGAAATCGAAACGCCCCGCCACCAGGTCGATCACCTTGCGCTGGCGCTGCGCGCGCGGCGTCGCATGGTCCCGCAACACCTCCAGCACCTGATCGACCGAATTTTTCACCGTCGCCATCGGATCGCTGGTCGCGGCCGCGCCCTGCGCCTGCAGGCCGACCGCCGAAATCATTATCGCGACCACGCCGAGAATCGCCAAAAAGCGCTCCAGGAAAGCGCCGCCACGCCGCGCCGTCGGCGCGCCATATCCGCGATCGTTGCGCGCGACCGGATTTGCCGCTTCGTTCATCTGCCGCCTCCATTGGCCGAACCGTCGCCGATCCGTTCGTCGCCGCGTTCGGCCTTGATGAGGAGTCTTGCGCAAGCCCGATGCCATCCGCCGCGATGACCGATAAGTCCTTGATTTGACGCCATTATCGGGCCTGTAGAGGGAACAATCGAGCGGCTTTCAAGCGTGTAATTCCTACACGCTTTGGCATCCCGCAGGGACGCATACGGACCATTGTCGTCGGCCGGCCAACAACCGCCCGGACGCGGGGTTACGTTTACCGCGC
>JAJXYM010000016.1 GCA_021780585.1 Deltaproteobacteria bacterium | reverse complement strand
CGCCATCACCGCCCGCTCCGCCGGATCGAACTGGTCGCTGGTCACCCAGCCCTTGAGCGCGGCGAGCTTGGCTTCGCTCACGCCGACCATCCGCGCGACCTTCATATGTTGCGAATACTCGAAGCGCGAGTCACCGACGATCGCGGCGCGCAGGATCGCCAGTTCGCGCAACCGTCCCTCCAGCGCGCGACCCGGCTGCAGCATCGCGAGCAGCGAATCACGCGACATCTTGAGGATGTCGGGCACGAGCGCGTAGGTGGTCCAGTAGTCGCCGGGCGTGCCGGTCGCGGTGCCGGGATTCGCGACCGGATCGCGATCGCCGAAAAAATCCTGGTAGATTTTCGCCACTTCCGGCGACGCTTCGGCCCGGGAAACCGGCCGCAATCGTTTGCCCATCGCGAGAGATTCCTCCTGAGGACTCAGCCGGAGCGGCTCCGGGGAAGGCCGCGGCCGAATTCCGCAATTATTACGCGACTATCCGGCGCTTGTGCAAACGGCTCGGCCACGCCGACGAATCTGTTCGATGTATCCCAAATTGGCGGCCACGGAGACTCTGACGCGATAACTCATCGTAAAGAGCATATTAAGGCCAATCAAGCATAAATAAGATAAAAAATTAGTCATAGAAATGAATGAATCGGGTATTGCGTTACAAACAAAAACTCGATAATTGAGCAATCATCCAGAGCGCCAATTGACATGGGAAGACATAGAGTTCCGATGCAAACGAAATTGTATCAATCAATTTTGTCGCCAGACACGGCGGAATGCGCCGGAGCTCCAATGCCGATAAGGTGCGACGCCGCCGCTCTTTCCGCGGCGGAATCGGATGCGAGGTCGCGCGACGCGCGGAGTCCGGACCGGCTCGCGACGAGCCCGCATCCGTCCGCGATGGACCGGCGGGCGTTCCTGCGGCTCGGCGGCTATGCCGGCCTGGCCGGATTATGCTGGGGGCTGCTGCCGGCGCGCTTCGCCGATGCCGCCGGACCCGTATATTGCAATCCGAACCGGCCGACCACGCCGGCCGACGCGATGGCCGCGCTGATGGCGGGCAATGGCCTCTGGGCCACGGGCAACCAGCAACATCCGGGCGAAGACACCACGCGGCGCGATTGCGTGGCGCAGAATGACCAGACTCCCTTCGCGGCGATCTTGTCGTGCGCGGACTCGCGCGTACCGCCGGCGCTGATTTTCGATCAGGGCCTCGGCGATCTTTTTGTTGTGCGTGTCGCCGGCAACAGCAACACGGCGGTCGGACAACAGAGTCTGACCTACGGCGTCAACAAGCTGCACGCCTTGGCTCTGCTGGTGCTCGGGCACCAGGGCTGCGGCGCCGTGAGCACGGCGGTCACGAGTTTCCCGCGTCCGGCGCCCGCTTTCGTGAGCCTGATCTATCCGGCGGTCCGAAAAGCGCGATTGATCGTCCAGCAAGGCGGCGGCAATCCCGATGATCCGACGCAAGTCATTCCGGTCGCGATCGAACAGCATGCGCTGATGACCGCTGCGCAACTAAGCGTTCGGACGCCATTCAAGGACCTGATTCGCAATGGCTCTCTGATCGTCGCGGCGGGCGTATACAGCCTTGATAATCAGGCCGTGACGATTTTGACCTGACCGCCGCGCCAACGCCGTCATGGCGCGCGCCGCGGCGAAGGCCGCGGAACCCATCATGCAAAGGATTTTCGCGGCGATCATCCCGAGCGCCAGCCGGATCATGGAGGCGGCGGAATCGGCTCGAAGCGGACGGGATTGGCGCATCGTAATTCAGGTCGCGCGGTGGCCGCGGCGGCGGGCTTGCGGCGGACGGCGCGGTATGGTTCGATTAGGGGTTCATGGGCGAGCCAATCGGCGCGCCTTTTGCAAATATTCGAGCAGGTGATGAGCGCGGTGGCGCCCGCAAGCTCAGAAAAGTTGGCCGCGACCGATGAAAAGGACTTATCAACCGCACAATCGCCGCCGCAAGCGGACTCATGGCTTTCTCGCCCGGATGGCGACTCCCGGCGGACGCCAGGTGCTCAAACGCCGACGCGCCAAGGGGCGCGCGCGCCTGACCATCGAGATTCCGCCGAAACAGCCCGGTTAAGCGATACGCCGCGCGGCCGGAACGAACGCTCGTATGGAGCGGCCGACAGGTTGCATCGGCGGAGCGAATTCCTCCGTCTGCAGCGTCTCGGCGCGCGCTACCAGACTCCCCATTTCGTAATGTATGCCGGTGGACTGGCGGCGAACGATCGCAAGCGGATGGGCGTCACGGTGTCGCGCAAAATCGGCAAGGCGGTCGTGCGCAATCGGATCAAGCGACGGATTCGCGAGTGCTACCGGCTCGAACTCAGGGCGATGCTCCCGGAGGGTGTGGCGCTGGTCGTGATCGCGAGGACGGGCGCGGGACAGCTCGGGTACACGGCGATGCGCGCGGAGCTGATCGCGGCGGCGCGCTATCTGGGCGCACGGCCGAGCCGTCGGATCCCATGAAGCGGCGCGACGTCACCAATTTCGTCGGCCGGGTCGGTCGCCTGCCGCGCTACGCCGTCATTATTCCGCTTAATCTTTATCGTCTTACGCTTTCGCCACTATTGGCGGCCTGGTTCGGACCGGCCTGCCGCTTCACGCCGACCTGTTCGGAATACGCCCGCGACGCGATCCTGGCGCATGGCGTGATCAGGGGCGGCTGGATGGCGCTCAGGCGGCTCGGCCGCTGCCGGCCGGCGGGCGGATTTGGCTACGACCCGGCGCCGCCGCGGCGGCCGGCGGGCGCATAACGCAAGGAAACCCTTGGACAACTATCGGCTGTTACTCGCACTGCTCCTCTCGCTGGGGATCATCTTCCTTTACAACCAACTGCTCGAATGGCGGCATCCCGAGCTCGCGCATCCGCATCCGAAGACCACGGTAATGCCGACGCCGGGCGCAACCACCACGCCCGGAGCCGTTGCGGCCGGCGCCGCACCCGCGCTCGCGGGACCTTCCGCGACGACGACGGCGATCAGCGCGGCCGTTCCGGCGCGACTTATCGTTGTCGATACCGACTTCTTTCGCGCGACCGTAACCACGCGCGGCGGTCGGATCCAAAGCTTCGAGCTCAAAAAATATCGCGCGACCAGCGCCTCCGACAGCCCGCCCTACCAGATGATCCCCGAGGGCGAACGGCTGCCGATGGGTCTGCTGGTCGAACGCTCCGGCGCGACGGTCGACGATGGCGGCGTGGTTTATGCGACCGACGCCCCGGACCATCTGGCGGCGACGGCGGCCGGCGACGCCAAATTAACGCTGGTCGGAACGACTCCAGACGGAACCAGGCTGCGAAAAACGTTCGATTTCCACAACGGCAGCTACGTCTTCGATCTCGACGCTGCCGCGACCGCCGAAACGGGCGCGAAAATCGATGGCGTCGGGGTCACGATGAGTCGCACGCTGGCGGCTGGCGCCGGCTATCGCGATCTCCCCGAACTGCAGGCCGACGTTGCCAATAAAACCGTAACCGAGTTGCAGAAAGCGCTGGAAAAGGGAGTTGCTCCGGTCAACGGACCGATCACCTATGCCGGCTTCGGCGATCGCTATTTTCTGTCGGTCGTGATGCCGGTCAAGCCGATCGAAGGTTCGCTCGCGATGGATTATGCGGGCGACGAGGCCGACGCGCGAATCGTCTTCGATGGCGCCTCGAATCTGGTCACGAAAGCATATTTTGGGCCTAAAGCGCTCGACATGCTCGAAGCGGCCAATCCCGCCCTGCGCAAGGCGATCGATTTCGGCTGGTCGGGCATCATCGCGCTGCCGTTTCTGCAGCTATTGCAGTTCTTTCA
>JAJXYM010000272.1 GCA_021780585.1 Deltaproteobacteria bacterium | reverse complement strand
CACATCCAGAAGAATAAAAAAGCCAGATAAAGCCCAGCCAGACTGAAATGAAGCAGCGTTCGACCGGCGCCGAGTCCGGGCGGCAACGGACTGAAAATTCGTGCGGCGAGCTTAGCCTGCCCGAGGCAATGCCACGTACCGAAATGGCGGCATCGGCGGCATACGTTGACGCTCGCCTCGCCCCATAGCGCCGCCAGCAAGACGAGTCCAGGGAGCAAGTCACCGCCGCCATCCGCGGCGGCGCGTCGCAAGGCGGCGATCGTGAATAGCGCAAGTCCGCCCATCCCGACGATGCGAAAAAACGCCGGCGTCTGGATTACGTAAACGATCGGTTCGAACGGGCCCGGATTCGGTCGCGGCATCGCAGCGGTTGTCCCGTCGCAATAATTTACGCGCGCGCCGCGACGGAGCAAGCGCTTGCGGGCGTCTACACGCCGGTGGACGCGGTCAGACCGGCCTCGGCCGGGACGGTCTCGTCGAATTGCGACATATCGAGCGCGAATCCCCCGTCCGGCGTATGCATCGTGATATCGGCCAGGCGCGCGCCCCAGATAATCTCTTCGGCGTTGTAGTAATGCCGTGCATAGACGGTCTGTGAGAAGGTTTCGTCAATTCCGGTGAGCGATATCGTCAAGTCGGCGTCGGCCGCGATCAGCTCCTCGCGGGTCACGCCGAAGAACGGGCTGCCCGGCAGAATCGGATGCACCGCCGTCCACGAATAGGCGAAAATCGCGTTGCGATAGCGGGTCAATTCGAGATCGCGGAAGCGGCGCACCTCTTCGCCTTCGGCGGTCCGCTCCTGACGCGCAAAGACGACGTGGACTTGCGCCTCGACGATCTGATTGGCGCGCACATTGGCCATCCGGAACATCAGGCTCGGCACGCCGTCGCGCGGCGAAATCACGGCGACCCGGCTGAATCTGACGCGCGCGGTCGGACGCGAGAATTTCGCGAAGATCAGCCCGGTGACCACGGCGAAGCCGATCAGACCGGTCAGCGCCTCGACGCTCATCAGCAGATGGGCGAGCAGCGTGACCGGGATCATCCGGCCGTAACCGACCGTCGCCATCGTCTCGACGCTGAAGAAAAAGACGTCGGTGAAACTGCCTGGCCGGGCATTCGCGATTCCGCCGTCGGACAGATAGCCGAGCGCAAACGCGGCGTTGAGGATGACGAACATCGCTGCGATTTGCGCCAACAGGGCCGGCCAGGACGAAGTTAGGAGATGATGATAGAGATCGGTGAAATAGCCGGCCGGCCGGTCCGTCAGCGAACGCCGATGACGCCGGATGGTCAGCCGATTACGACGCATCCCCGAGGTTCCCATGCCGCAAGCTTAGCCGCGCGGCGCGCGTGGCGCAGCCTCGCGCGGACGGTCCGGGACGGTCCGGGCGCGCGATCGCCGTGGATATTCCCGCGCGCTATTGGAATGTCGGGATTACTTTGGACGCGAATAGCTCGAGATGCTCCTGCGCCCATCGCGGCGGTAATCCCGGCGGCAGCGTCCAGGAGAAATAATGGGTGACGGGAACCTTTTCGACATACTCGCGAATCATCCGGACGCATTCGGCCGGCTCCGCGACTTTCAGGCCGCCGGTTTCGCGCAGATGCGCGCGGTCGCGAATATAGACGGGATTGCGGTTCTGGCCCGCCTTGGCCGCCCATTCGGTGTACAGATTTGACTGGTAGATGATGTGGTCGGCGGCTTCGTTGAAGGTTTTTTCGGGATCGTTCGCGCAGATCAGCCAGCGATGGCCGCCGGCGAAGCGAACGTTCTCGTCGGGCTTTCCGGCCTTGCGCAATTCCTCGACATAATTGTCATAGACGCGCCGGGTCGCGTCGGGCGCGGTAAAGCCGTCGGCGTAGCGAGCGGCCCGGCGCAGCGCGGGCGGCGTGAAGCCTCCGACCCAGATCGGCGGACGCGGCCGTTGAATCGGCTCGGGCGTGAGTTTCGCCTTGCCGACCTCGAAAAACCTCCCTTTGAAGGTCAGCGTCTCGCCCTGCAGCAAGCGTCCGATAATTTGCAACGCTTCGTTGGTGCGGCCGCCGCGCTCGTTGAACGGGACGTTGAAGCCCTGGAACTCCTCGACTTTATAGCCGACGCCGACGCCCAATTCGAAGCGTCCGCCGGAAATCACGTCCACCACCGCGATATCCTCGGCCAGACGCACCGGATTATGGAACGGCATCAGCAGCACGCCGAGCGGAATCCGGATCCGTTTGGTGCGCGCCGCGATCGCCGCCGCCGCCGGCAACATCGAGGGCAGATAGCCGTCGTCGATAAAGTGATGCTCGGACAGCCAAACGTCGTCGAAGCCGTGGTCCTCAGCCCATACGATCTGGTCGAGGATTTCGCGATACAGCCGGTCGTACGGCTGGCGCCATTGCGGCGGATTGCGGAAGTCGTACCAGAGTCCGAAACGGACCTTGCGCGGCATACTCATCGGCGTCACTCCGGAAAAATTCTCTGGATACGGCGCGGGCGCGAGGCCGACGCCGCATCACTTTACCCTGTCGCACAAGCCGCGACGGGAGCGCAAGCGTCAGGCCGAGGCGCGTGGACGGCCCCGGTGCGGCGGCGAAATTGCGCCCGGCGCGAGCCGCGCGCGGAGGACGCCCCGGCCATCCGTTCAATCGGCGGCGCGCAGGTTTTCGCCGGACGGGACCGCTTTGCCGTTCGGTTTGCTCCGAGGCTCGCCAGCCGCGTCTCCCGCAAACCATCCGTACAGTATCGGCATCACGTACAGCGTAAAGGGCGCGGAGGTCAGCAGACCGCCGATCACCACGGTCGCGAGCGGCCTTTGCACCTCGGCTCCGGCCCCGCTCGAAACCGCCATCGGAATAAACCCGAACAGCGCCACCAGCGAGGCCATCAGAATCGGCCGCAAGCGGTCCCGGACGCCGGTGGCCAGCGCGAAGTCGAGGCTGTGGCCGGCCTCGCGCAGACGATTTATTTCCGCGACCAGCACGACGCCGTTGAGCACCGATACGCCGAACAGGGTAATGAAGCCGACGCCGGCGGTGATCGAAAAGGTAAGGCCGCGCAGAAACAGCGCCAGGATTCCGCCCGAGGCGCCGATCAGGACGTTACCGAAAACCAGCAACGCCATCCGCATCGAGGAAAACGTATTGTACAGCAATACTATAATGAGTAGTAACGACGCCGGCCCGAGCACCATCAGACGCGCCGAGGCGCGCGTGAGATTTTCGTATTGTCCGCCCCACTCCAGCCACCATCCGCGCGGCAGTCGGACCTGCGCGGCGATCGCGGATTTGGCGCGCGAGACAAAGGTGCCGAGGTCGACGCCTCTGACGTTGGCGGCGACCGTGACCTGGCGCGTGAGATTTTTCCGCCAAATCGCGACGGGACCTTCGCTCTGACTGAATTCGGCGAGTTGCGCGAGCGGAATCAGCGCGCCGTCCCGGGCGGCGATCTTGATATCGTCGAGCTGTTCAAGGTTCGAGCGGGCGGATTTTTCGAACCGCACCTGAAGCGGAAAGCGCGCCTGACCTTCCATCACCTGTCCGACCACGTGGCCGCCGATCGTCTCGACCGCGTCGAGCACGTCCGCGGCGTTGATTCCATAACGGGCGATCCGGGCGCGATCGACCCTGATGTTAATCGAGGGCAGCCCCGAGCGCGGGATCATCTTAAGATCGGCGGCGCCGGGTAGTCCGGCGAGAATGCCGCGGATCTTGCGTCCGAGCGCCAACATGCCGTCCAGATCATCGCCGTAGATGCGGATCGCGACGTCGCCCTTGACGCCGGCGATCATGTCGTTGACGCGCGACTCGATCGGCT
>JAJXYM010000316.1 GCA_021780585.1 Deltaproteobacteria bacterium | reverse complement strand
AGCGCGGGGCCTGCCGGCGACGAATCGGGGCCGTTGTATGGGCGCGGCTTGCCGGTGAACGGATTGAGCACCGTGGTCGCCGCGCTGGCCGACGCTTCGGCGGCGGTCCGGCGCTGATGTTGCGCGAGTATGCTTTGCATGGCGGCCTGTTCGCCGTTCGCGCCGTTGGCCTTGCTGTTCGCCAGACCAGCGACGCCCTCGGAAACCTTCTTGAGGCCCGCGGTGATCGGAGAGACGATCTTCGCGATAGTCTGGGCGGTATAGGCGGCTTCGAAGGCGTGGGCGAGCGCGAGTCCGACTGTGCCGCCGACCAGGTCAGCCGCCATGCTGGGAACGGCGACCGTAACCACCGCGAACACAACTGCAAGCGCCGCGCAATCGAGCATGTCGCTTAGCGGAATAGTGGCGGAGCATATGGTGGTCATGATCGAGGTGGGAGGCACGTAATAACTCATCGCCATCGGCACCGCCGTGGTCACCGGTTTGCAGGCCGCCGTGAGCGCAGCTTCCCACTGCGTGACTATCTGCATGCCGATCGCGAGCACCGCGTAAAAGAAGAGCAACTTTACACCGGTGCGGAGCACGTTGGTGAAGTAGCCCTCCGATGCGCTGGCGGTGAAGCGGTTGCCGCCGAAGCCGAGCAGAATCACGCCGAGGCCAGTCGTCAGATATGCCTTGACGAGAGTGAGAAGGAGCTCGACCGCCACTATCAAGAAGGCGGCTCCAACCGCGAGCGCGCAAAAACCTTCGACAAGCGCTAGTTCGAGGCTAGAGACGATGCCGCTGGTGGTGGGGCTGCTAATCAAAGTGTTCGTCATGTTGAGGCCGGCGACCAACACGCTTTGGGGGCTGAGCGCCGGGAGACCGCTGATCGCGCTACCGATTCGCGAGAAACTCTGGATGACCATGTACATCCAGTTGAATCCGTTGACGATCATTAGGTAGACAAAGCCGCCACTCATGATGTGCTTGAGCAGGCGGCCAAGGAAAAACGACGGATCGAGCTGACCCTCGGCGCTGTACTGGATCCAAGCGACGACGATGTCGATCAGGAATAACGCGAAAAAAAGCTTCAGCGCGTAGGGCTGAATGGCCGCACTGTAGTGAACCCCGGCGCTGTAGAACTGCGTAGCTATGGTGTCGAGACCGAGGCTTCCCATCATTTGCCTCCATTTTTCAATCTCTATTGCGGCGGCGGTTGCGTGCTGGGTTCATTAAGTCCGCGAAACCCTGGCGATGGCGTGCCCATGATGATCGCCTGTGCTTTTTGTTCAGCCATGTGCTGGTAGTAGATCGTCCAGACGCCGTATACCAAGGCGCAGACGCCGATGATTGCCAGCGCAAGGACGATCGGCTGTTTTTCCTTGAGGGTCTTCATCGAATATTCTCTTGATTGCTACTGCGGAGGCGTAGCCGAGCTGGATTGATTCAGTCCGACGAAGCCGGGCGATGGCGGCGCGCCGATGATCGCGAGCGCCGCGAGCTGGCTCTGGGTCTGGCTGTTGAGTCGGTTGGCCGCGGCCACGTTCTGCGAGTTCATCATCGCCATCACCAGCTGGCGCAGCATCTGCACCTGCTGCACCTGGGCGAGCGCGATTTCGTTGCCGACCTGAATCGCCTGCAGTCTCCCGACCGCGGTCTGGTTCTTCGCTTCGAGCATCTGCAGCGCGGCCTGCTCGGCCTGGAAGTCGCCAGCCTGGACCTGCGCGCTCTGCAGCGCGCCGTTCAAGGTGTTGAGGGTGGTGTCGGCGCTCGCCATCGGACTTTGCGCGCCCGGCGTGCTGGCGGCGGCGTAGCCGGGATAGAGCTGCTGGAACTGCTGGGAGAGGCCCTGGAAGGTGTACGAAAGGCCCTGCTGCTCCGAGATCAGCCCGCCCAGATTGGTGAGAAGATTTTGATTCGACTGCCAGACGCCGGCGCCGCCGCCAGCGGTGTTTTGAACCATGTACTGAAGCTGCTGGGCGAGGTCGGTGACGCTGGCGGTCTCCTCCTGCAACTGGGCAAGCTGGCGGGCGAACATGTTGGGGTCAAAGACGATCTGCGAGCCGCCGCCGAACTGCGCCCGCGCGAATTCCGGCGTCAGGCACAGCGCCAGGGCGAGCACCGGACCAAACGTAAAGTAACGCTTTAGCTTCATCTCAGCGCCCCCCTACCCTTTCACGCCGCCGCGCCGGCTCGATCCGCGTGGCGATTCAGACGCCCGCCGTCCGCGGTAATGCTCCGGACCGCTTCCGGCTCCGGCGTGGCTGGGACCTGCCGAGCAAGGTATTCGGCCCAATCGCTTAGACCGCGCGTCCTGAGCCACTCGGCCGTCCAGCGCTCGCCGCGCTTCGCGATCATGCGCCGCGCCGCGATCACGTCGTCTTTAGAGCCGCCGCCAACGAAAGCCAGCGCGGCCGGCCCCAGCGCGAACTGGAACAGCCGCCGGCCCAGCGGCGAGGCGTAGTAGTAATCGCGCTTGGGCGCGGCCTCAGCGATCAGATCGATTTGCCGGTCGGAAAGCCCAAACCGGCGATAGAGGTCGCGCGTCTGCGGATTACGCGCTTCGGCGTTGGGCAGATAGAGCTTGGTAGGGCAGGACTCCAGAATCACATCGCGGTGAGGCGAGTTGGCGATCTCGCTGAGACTCTGGGTCGCCAGCACCACGGCGGCGTTCTTCTTGCGGAGAGTCCTCAACCATTCCTCCAGCTTCGCGCCAAATGCGCCGTTGGCCAGCGCCACCCACGCTTCGTCGATCACGATGAGCGTGGGCCGGCCATCGAGCCGCTGCTCAATGCGATGGAAGAGATAGGTCAGGACCGGGATGATCACGTTCGGCCCCATGCCCATGAGCGTTTCGAGCTCGAACGTTACGAAGTCGCCATCGATCAGCACGTCGCGCTCGGCGTCAAGAAAGCGCCCGAGCGGCCCGGCCAGCGAGTACGGGTTAAGTCCGTCGCGCACCGCCGGGTCCTGCACCTGGGTGATGAGGCCGGTGATGGTGCGTTGTTCGGCCGGGGCTTCGGCCAGCAGCGTCAATCCGCGATAGAGCGCCTTCGTCTGCGGCGGCGCGAGCTTGACGTTCCTGAGCGCGATCCAATTCTCAAGCAATACTTGAATTTTCAGGCGATCGACGGGATCGTCGATGCGCGCCAGCGGCTGCAGCGGAACCTCCTCCTCGCCCAGATCCAGATGCTGACCGCCTAACGCTCTGGTCAGGACGAAGGCCGAGTAGCCCTTATCCATGAAGAATATCTGCATCCCCGGCACGGCCCGGGCGTTGGCCGCGATGAAGCCCAGCGCGACGCTCTTCCCGGCCCCGGTCGGTCCCACCAGCATGGTGTGGCCGGTGTCGCTGACGTGGAGATTCAGCCGCCACGGCGTACCTCCCGTGGTCGCGCCGTAACAGAGCGCCGGCGTGTTGGGCGGATAGTAGGGGCACGGATTGACCGCCAGCCCCGGCCAGACGCTGGTGAGCGGCATGATGTCGGCGACGTTGCGCGTGCTGACGAGCGGTTTGCGCACGTCGTACCAGCCGTGAATCGGGATCGAGCCGAGCCACGCCTCGGTGGCGTTGTGCGTTTCGATCCGTGGATCGAAGCCCATGTTCTGACAGGTCTTGAAGATGAGCCGCGCGGATTCGCTCGCGTTCGCGCGCGAATCCGCGGTGATGACGATCTTGACGGTCACGTAGCAGAAGCGGACCTCGCCGCCCTCGGCCTCGGCGATGGCGTCGTCGGCGTCGCCCGCCATGTTTAGCGCGTGCTGGTTGTCGAACGCCGCGCCCGAGCCCGAACCGATGCTTTCGCTGACAATCGCTCGGAACCCCTTCCGCTTCT
>JAJXYM010000406.1 GCA_021780585.1 Deltaproteobacteria bacterium | reverse complement strand
GAACTGCGCGTCGGGATTGAGGTTGGCCCATTGCCGTTCGGCCACCGCGATCGCGCCGAGATGGTCGTTGGTGGCGCCATACAGATGCATATAGCGGCGCGCCACAAAGGCGTACTGCGCGCTTACGCCAAACAGGCCGTATGCCCCCTCAAGACCGCGGGCGAAGCCATACGCCGCCGCCGAGCCGCCGCCGCTCTTGCCGCTTTCCGGCCGCGGCGGCTTGAGGGGTGCGTCGGCGAAGACGCAGGCGACCGTTTCGGCCATCCCGGCGTCGATCGCCTGGGCGGCATGCATCACCATCGCGCCGGCGGTCGCCCCGCCCAGGTTCATGGTCGCGGTCAGGCGGAGGTCGCTGAGCCCCATCGCCTGCTGCAGGTCGAACGAGGCCATCGGATTGGTCATCCAGGTGACGCCGGGATTGACCAGCAGGCCGTCGAGGTCGGCGCGTTCGAGGCCCGCGTCCGCGAGTCCCCGTTCGATCGCCTCGATCGCGAAGCCCAGAGCGTTGGCATGATCGAAATTGCGGCCCATCCGGGTGGCGCCCAGACCGGCGATAGCGCACCTGCCGCGCAGGCTCATCAGAGTTCTTCTCCCCCACCTCCGGCCGCGCTCAAATGGTCGGCCGTTCACCCGACTGTAGCTCAAATGTCCCGAAATGGAAAAGCGGTGGGCAAAAGGCGCTCCGCGGACGCTGGCGAGCGCTCGCGGGCGGGATGCGGCGACGGCTGGCGCGATCCGGCTCAGGCCGGCCGTGTCAATTCGAGAAAGAAGATATTATCGGTGGGTTCGAGCGTCAGCCGCGTCGTCGCTCCTCCGGCGCGCGCGATGGAGCCGCCCAGATCGGTGAGCGCCTCGGCCCCGCGATAGATCGGCCACCAGTTCATCACGGCTTCGAGCAGGCCCGCCTCGGGCAGGGTTGGGGCGAGATTGGCGATAAGGATACGTCCGCCCGGCTTGAGCATCGCGTAGATCGCGGCCAGCGCCTGAGCGGCCGCCCGGGTGTCCAGGCGTTCGAACAGCGCCGCCGAGTATATCAAGTCAAAGCGGCCCAAAGCGCTCGCGGCCCCGTTCAGCAGCGCGTAGGTGGGCGTATGGATCGCATTGATTTGGGCGCGGCCAAAGGCGTGTTCGACCGCCTCGGTGGCGCGAAAATCATGGTCGAGCGCGACCAGCCGCCCGAGCTTCCCGGCGCCGACCGCATGGCTCAGGCGCGCTTCGCTCAGCACGCCGCATTGGAGCGCAAGGACCTCGGCGCCGGCCGGGACCGCGCGCGCGGCGGCGTCGATCGCGTGGGCCAGAATCGCGGCGCGATTGACCAGCGATTGCATCAACGTCCCGGCGACCAGCCATTCGCGCAGGCGCACGCCCAATTCGGTCAAAGCTCCCGGCGGCCGCGGCGCAACCGTTGGATCGTCCATCGCGGCGAGTCGCACGATATCGCCCGCTGTTCCCGTTGGCGCATGGAACGCTCGCCGCATCAGATCCTCCTGATGCATCAGCGCGAGCAACGGATGGCGCCGCACGCGGTTGACCGCCGCGATCCATCCCTGCGCGCCCGCATGCGTCCGGACCTCCGCCAGCCCGTCGACAATCTCCTCGAAAACCGCGGCGTCGCGGGCTTCCGGGTCACTCAGCGCGCGATGGGCGTTCGCCAGCAGGGTGTCGAGCCGGTCGAAGGCGCGGAAGTTACTCTCGGGCGCCGCGTTCGGGCGAGGCGAACGGTTGAAGATCCGGTCGACCAGGCCGAAGAAGGGCATCCGCCGGCTAGCGGAGAAGATGGGCTGGCGCGGGATCGTATCGGTCATGCCGGCGGTGAGAGCAATTTCGATGCCTTTGGATAATCGACGATAATTTATGCTTCAACAGTCTATAAATGCGTCAATCGTGGAAATTTGCCGTAGGCGCGTGGCGCATTGCCAAGTTTTCCATACGGCGCCGGAAAATTTGCCATCGTGCGCGGCGAAGTCTTGCTCAATTACCGGGCTCCGATCGGATTGTGCCGCGTCCGTCCGGACGCGGTTGCGGGGCGCGACGCAACTGAAAAAATCGGGGTCCGTCAACCGGCGCCGTCCTCGCCCGATCGGCGCAAGCGGAATGATGAGGCGCGCCCGCTTTCGCCATAGTCGTTGATGGATGGATTGATGAAACTCCGCCGCCGCCGAGGCGTAATAGGAATCGGGCGCGTCGCGGCGCCGGTCTTGGCGTCGCTGGGAGCCAAACGGAAGGATTCAGCCCGCGCGCGATGAATCCGGCGGCGCATTCGAGCGTCCAATGTTGCTATGCTACGAAGCTTGCACCTAGAATCGATCCGGGAGAATCCAAGATGGCCGAGCCGCTAACTTTCCAGGCGCTGGCGAGCAGTGAATACGTACTCTCGACAGCGGAAAATTTCGTCCTTTACGTGCTGCTCGAAGCCGTCGCGAGCGGCGGCGCCGGAGTCGCCGGCGGCGAACGCTTGCCGCTCAATCTTGGAATCGTGCTCGACCGCTCGGGTTCGATGTATGACGAACGGCGACTCGAATTCGTGATCGAAGCGGTCAAGTTCCTCGCCCAGAACGTCGCGCCCGAAGACAAGGTCGCGGTGGTGGCCTTCGCCGACAAGGCGCAAGTGATTATCCGGCCCGATCAAATCCATGACGCGGCGGCGGTGCGGCGCGCGCTCGAGGATATCGATCTGCTCGAAATCGGCGGCGGCACCCAGATGGCGCTCGGGATGCGCGCGGCGATCGACGAGGTGAAGAAGAACCTCGCGCCCAACCGGCTCAATCGCGTACTGGTGCTGACCGACGGCCAGACCTATGAAGAGACCGCCTGTATCGATCTGGCGAATCAGAACCGCGACCAGATGTCGTTTTCAGCGATGGGCGTGGGGGTCGAATTCAACGAAAAGCTGCTGATGCGAATCGCGCAGGATTCGCACGGGAAATATCACTTTATCGGCGATCCGGCGGAGATTCCCGGAATCTTCGAGGACGAGTTGCAGGGCTTGCGCGCGGTCAGTATCCGCAACGGCCGGATCGACGCGACGCTCGCCCAGGGCGTTCAGGTGCGCGAGGCGTTTCGCGCCAGTCCCGAAATTTACGCGCTGGGCGCCCCGCTGGTCGGCGAGGACCGCAAGGTCACCTATGAAATCGGCGACCTCGAGGCCGGCGTGCCCGGCTCCGTGCTGCTGACGCTGGTGTTGCCGCCGCGCAAGCCGGGCCCCGTGCGGATCGGCCAGGCGAGCTTCCGTTACGAAGTTCCGGGCGCGGGCGAACGCGCCGTCAATGCCGATATCACCGTGGAATACACCCTCGACCGCACGCTGATGGGCAAGCGCAACGGCCGCGTGATGAACATGGTCGATCAGGTCTCGATCGCCAAGCTCCAGGCGCGCGCCGAAGAGGAGTTGAAATCGGGCAACGTCGATCGGGCGACGCGCCTGCTCAGCAACGCGATTCAGGGCTCGCAGCGGATGGGCAATATCAAGGCGACCCAGGCGCTCTCGGGCCTGATGGATCAGGTGAAGAAGACCCAGACGCTCGGCACCCGCGCGGCCAAGACCACTCTGCTGCAGGCGCAGGCGGTGGTGCGCAAGACCCAGATGCTGGATCCCGAAGCGCTCAAGGAATTGCAGAAAGGCGAATAACTTTACCGGGGACCGCGGACGCCCAGGGCGGCATCACGCGGAGAAGGTGCGCGACGACTATGACCAAGTGCAGCGAATGCGGCTACGAAAACATGGACGGCCTCGACTATTGCGACGGCTGCGGCGCGAAGCTGGCCCACGCCGAGGGGGCGTCCGCGCCGGCCGCGGAAGCGGCGCCCGCGCCCGCCGCC
>JAJXYM010000431.1 GCA_021780585.1 Deltaproteobacteria bacterium | reverse complement strand
ATGCCGCCGATGCCGCCATTTCGGTACGTGGCATTGCCTCGGGCAGGCTAAGCTCGCCGCACGAATTTTCAGTCCGTTGCCGCCCGGACTCGGCGCCGGTCGAACGCTGCTTCATTTCAGTCTGGCCGGGCTTTATCTGGCTTTTTTATTCTTCTGGATGTGGCATACGGCGATAGCCGGGTTGCTCGTCACGCTCTGGACGCCGCTGTTTTTGCTGAGCGCGATTCCGCCGGGCGGATTTTCCTGGCGCGTCGCGGGGCGACCGTCCAGGGCCGCCTGACCCGCGCGACTTGACGGACTCGCCCGTATCGCCAGCGGCGGCGGCGCGCTTGTGCCCGCCGTCCGGCGGCGCGACGATTACGCCGGATGCGGCGCCGCGGCGGCGTCGCGGAGACCGAACATGGAAATTGGCTGGATCGGAACCGGAATCATGGGCGCGCCGATGGCGCGGCGGCTGCTGCGCGCGGGCCATCGCGTGCGCGTGTTCAATCGCACGCCGGAAAAGGCGCGCGTCCTTGCCGCCGACGGCGCGACCGTCGTTGCGGACGCGGTCGAGGCGGCGCGCGGCGCGGCGGCGGTGTTCATCATGGCGCCTGACACGCCCGACGTCGAAAGCGTCGTGACGCGGATCGAACCGGCGCTCGAGCGTGGCCAGCTCGTGATCGATATGAGCACGATTGCGCCCGAGGCCGAACGCGCGATCGCCGCGCGCTGCGCGGCCGCCGGCGCCAGCTATCTCGACGCGCCGGTCTCGGGCGGCGAAGGCGGCGCGATCGAGGGAACGTTGACGATCATGGTGGGCGGCGAAGCCGAGGTGTTCGAACGCGCGCGTCCCCTCCTGGAGCCGTTGGGCCGGCGAATCACGCACATGGGGCCGGCGGGCGCCGGGCAGGCGACCAAGCTGGCGAATCAGATCGCGGTGGCGCTGGCGCTCGAGGCGGCGGCCGAAGCGATTCTGTTCGCGCGCGAAAGCGGACTCGATCCGGCCCGCGTGCTGGAGGCGATCGGCGCGGGCGCGGCCGGCTCATGGCAGCTCGCGAATCTCGGCCCGAAAATTATTGCGCGGGATTACCGGCCCGGCTTCTTTATCAAGCTGATGCGCAAGGATCTGCGGCTGGTGGAAGAGGCGGCGGAGCGTAATCGTCTGGCGCTGCCGGGACTCAAACTGATGGCCTCGATGTTCAACACGGCCGGAGCGCTCGGCCACGACCTCGACGGCACGCAGGCGGTGGCGGCGGCCCTCGACAGGCTGGCCGTGCTGAAGTAGTACGGGGTTTGCATAATCGAATCCGGAGGAACTTCCGATGTCCAGTGAACATCGCGACCTGATCGCCGAACGCCGCCACGGCGTGCTCTTTCTGACCATGAACCGGCCCGACAAGCTCAACGCGCTGAGCGACCAGATGATCGGCGGCCTGCTCGACGAACTGGGCCGCGCCGCGCACGATCGCGAGGTCGGCGCGGTGGTGCTGACGGGAGCGGGACGCGGCTTTTGCGCGGGCGGCGATATTGGGCGGATGCGTGAACGCAACGAGGGCGCGGGCCATGAAAGCGCCGGCGCGCATTCCGGCGGCGAGGCCGGGATCAACACGCGGATCGCGCAGTTGCGCCGCTCGGAAGAGGTCAGCGCGCTGCTGCACGAGATGCCGAAGGTGACGATCGGCGCGATCAACGGACCGGCGGCTGGGGCGGGACTGAGTATCGCGCTCGCCTGCGATATCCGGATCGCGGCGGACACCGCGCGTTTCGGGACGGCGTTCGCCCGCGTGGGCTTTTCCGGCGATTTCGGCGGCACCTATTTTCTGACGCAACTGGTTGGTCCGGCCAAGGCGCGCGAATTATATTTCACCGCCGAAGTGCTCGGCGCCGAGGAGGCGCTCAAGCTCGGAATGGTGAATCGGGTCGTGCCGGGCGCGGCGCTGGGCGAGGAGGTCGAGGCGTTCGCGCGGCGGATCGCGGCCGGTCCGGTCGTGGCGTATTCGTACATGAAGGCGCATCTGAATCTGGCGCTCAAATCCGACCTGCGCACGATTCTCGATCGCGAGTCGCACGGCCAATCGCTGACCGGGCTGACCGAGGATCACAAGGAGGCGGTCAAGGCGTTTCTGGAAAAGCGCGAACCAAAATTCAAAGGCCATTGAAGAAAGACCGTTCCAGTAATTCTTCGATCATTCTGGACGCTTCTCCATGTCATTCCGAGCGCCCCCCCTGGTCATTCTTCGCGAAGCGAAGATTGACCAGGGATGGATGCGCGGATCAAGTCCGCGCATGACGCAGGAACGCGCGAAATCGTCACTCTCGGCCACTTTTTTTACAACCGCCGCGCGTTGTTTTTCCGTTACCCTCGGGCGTGACCCGAAGGTCCGTTCGGAGATATGACGAATGATACTTCGAGATTCGCGTCGCTTCGTCGGTTGGTCAACACCCGGATAATTCGTTGGCTAAATGATGGAACCGGAGATCTGGAAGAAAGGTTGTGCAGGGTATAGCGATGCTTAAGACGCGGATTTGCGAATTGCTCGGGATTGAGTATCCCGTGATTTCCGCCGGGATGGGGGTGGTGGCGCTGGCGCGGCTCGCCGCCGCCGTCTCGGAGGCGGGCGGACTCGGCACGATCGGGCTGGCCGCGATGGACGCGGCGGCGGCGCGTGCCGAAATTCGCGCGGCGCGTGAACTGACCGCGCGTCCGTTCGCGGTGAATTTGCTGATTCCGTTTTTGCAACCGGGACTGATCGACGCGGTAATCGAGGAGCGACCGGCGGCGGCGACCTTTTTCTGGGGCGAGCCGGATGACTTTCGCGACCCGATCCGGCGGCTCAAGGCGGCCGGAGTCAAAGTGATATGGCAATGCGGCTCCGCGGCCGAGGCGCGCACCGCGGTCGCCGCCGGCGCCGACGCGATTATCGCGCAGGGTCTCGAAGCGGGCGGACACGTGCGCGGAATCGTGACCACGCTCGCGCTGGTTCCTGAAGTTCGCGCCGCGATCGGCGACGTGCCGATGGCGGCGGCGGGCGGAATCGCCGACGGTCGCGGACTGGCCGCCGCGATCGCGCTGGGCGCGGACGGCGCGGTGATGGGCACGCGGTTCGTCGCCACGGAAGAATCCGCCGCCCATCCGCTGTACAAGCAACGTCTGCTCGCGGCGCACGCCAGCGAAACCCTCCATACGACGCTCTACGATATCGGCTGGCCCGACGCGGCCCATCGCGTGATTCGCACGCCCATGGTCGCGGAATGGGAGCGCGCGGGACGGCCGGCCACGGGCGCGCGGCCGGGCGAGGGCGCTCCGGCCGGCACGATCCGCCGGCGCGACGGAATCGACGCGCCGCTGGTGCGCTACTCGGTGCTTCCGCCGGCGGAATACATGGACGGCGAGATCGAGGGGCTGGCGTTTTACGCCGGCGAATCGGTGAGCCTGGTGCGCGAGATTCTTCCGGCCGGCGAAATCGTGCGCCGAACGGTCGCCGAGGCGGAAGAGGTGATCATGCGGCGTCTGGCGCCGCTCGTGCGGTAGCGTTCCTTCGTCATGCGCGGACTTGCTCCGCGCATCCGTCCGGATGGACCCTCGGGCCAAGCCCGAGGGTGACAGAAGAAGAACGCGCGGTGGGTCTGAAAGAGCGAGTCCGAGAGTGATAGGGAAAAAGAATGTGTGGTGGTTCTGAAACCGGGCGTCGAGGGTGACAGGAAAAAGAACGCGCCGGCGAGTGACCGGACAGGGGGCTGACGGCAACGCGCCTTCGCTAATTGCGGACGGTGACGGTCGTTCATGATGCGGAATGGTAAGGGTTGTTCGTCATGCGCGGACTTGCTCCGCGCATCCGTCCGGAGATGGACCCTCGGGTC
>JAJXYM010000390.1 GCA_021780585.1 Deltaproteobacteria bacterium | reverse complement strand
GTGCTCTTCGCCGGATTGAAGATCGCCACCCGCCCGCCGTCGGTCGTCACCACCAGCACGACCCCGGCCGCCGACATCACCTCGACCCGGATATTCGCCGGCCGCAGCACGACCAGATTTTCGCGCGCCCGGAAATGCTCGCCGCCGCCCGTGTATTCCATCACGGCCGCCGTTTGCAACGATCGCTGCGCCGCCTCGCGATCGCCCAATTCGGCCGCGTAGCCGTGGGCTTCCTCGAGATGCAGAGTGTAGTTGGGCTGCGTCGCGCATCCCGCGATCGCCGCGGCCAGCGCCGCCGCAATCGCCCCGGCGATCCGTCCGGCGCGCCGACTCCGGCGCCGCTCAATGCTGCGCGTGCTCTTCGTATCCGCCCAGGGCGGCAAGCTTGTCCTTGAGTCGCTGGATCTGGTCCGCATCCTGGGCCTTTTTCAACGCGTCCTGATACTCGTGCCGCGCATCCAGGCGCTTGCCGATTCGGCGATAAGCGTCCCCCAGATGCTCGGTGATGGTGGGGTCGTTGCCGGTCAGATTCACCGCCCGCTCGAGCTGGTCGACCGCCCGCTGATATTCGCCCTTCTGGTAGTAAACCCAGCCCAGGCTGTCAACGTAGAATCCGTCTTCCGGCTCGATCACCAATGCCCGCTTGATCAGCTTTTCCGCCTCGTCGAGATTATTCCCCGCTTCCGCGTAAGTGTAGCCGAGATAGTTCAGCGCCGGCGCGTTGCCCGGATTGAGCTCGATCGCCTTGCGCATCTCCGCGACGCTCAGATCCTTGCGCTTGTCCTCGTCGTACAGCGCGCCGAGGGTGAAATGGAACTTGTCGTTGCGCGGCTCCAGCGCCACCATCCGCTTCGCCAGCTCGATCGCGTCCGGATAACTCTTCTTCTCCTGGTAGACGCCCACCAGGTAGCTCATGATCTCGGTGTCGTTGGGCTTGACCGCCAGCGCCTGCTTCAGATTCCCGATCGCCGCGTCATAGTCGTTGCGCTTGTCGTACAGATAGGCGAGCTGCAGCCGCGCCTCGACGAAATGGCCGCTGCCTTGCGGAATCTGTTCGAATTCCCGCCGCGCCCGGTCGTTCTCGCCCAATTCCGAATAGACCGTGCCGAGATAGTAATGCACCCGGTAGTTCTTCGGCTCCGAACCCAGCACCAGGTTGAATTCCGTCGCCGCCCGCTCGAAATCCCCGCGCTCGAAGAACAGCAGGCCGATCTTGGTCCGCGTGTCCGCCGGATTCGTTTCGAGCTGCTCCTGCCGCTGCAGCTCCCGGCTCACCGCCGCGTCCACGCTCTTGTCGCCGCCGTACAGCTCCGCCAGCCGCTTGCGCACTTCGTCGTTGTTCGGATCGAGCTGCAGCACCTTCTGATAAAGCTCGATCGCCGACTTGGGCTGGTTTTCGAGCTCGCGCAATACCGCCAGATCGAGCAGCACCAGTTGCGATTGCGGATTCAGATCGAGCGCTTTTTTGTAATAGCTTTCGGCCGCCGGATAATCCTTCGCCGCCGTGGTCACGCGACCGGCGTAGTAGTAGCCAAGGAACGACCCCGGATCGAGCGCGATCAGTTGCTTGAACGTCTCCTCGGCCTGCTTGTATTCGCCCTGTTTCGCGTAAAGCGTGCCCAGGAACAGGTAGGCCTCCTGGTTCGCCGGCTCCAGCTTCAGGACTTCCTGATATTGCGCGATCGCGCCCGCGTCGTCGCCGGTCGCCGTATCGATTCCCGCCGCCAGCAGCCGGGGCCGCACGTACTCCGGATCCAGCGCCATCGCCTCGTCGCATTGCGCCAGCGCGTTCTGCAGCCGGCCGTTGCGCACATAGATCGTGGCCAGTTCGACATGCAGCGCGGCGTTATGCGGATCGTATTTGACCGCGTCCTCGTATTCGGCCAGAGCCCGCTTGCGATCGCCATTCTCGGACGCGACTTCCGCCTTCAGATACGCGCCCATCGCGAACGCCGACGGAGGTATTTCGACCGGCTCGACGCCGCCAAACGGATGTCCCCCGTCGGCGCTGACCGCCTCGACCGGACCCTGGCGCGCCCCGCCTATCACACCGCATCCGGCGAGCCAGATCGTAGTCGCGGCCGTCGCCGCGATTATCAGCGTGACCGTCCGCGAAGCCGCTTGCGACGCACTCGACACCCTTTTAATTATAGCAGAGTCAAATTTCACCGTGACACTCTACTACCGGGCCGCGCGCCCACGATTCGCCGTCCCTCGTGATCCATCGCTTTAGTCTTGCGCCGTGCCCGGTGGCGGCGCAATCCCCCGCCGCGCGGACCGATTGCGCGCCGGATTCGCCGCGGCGCCCACTCCCCGGCCCGATCGCCACGGACGCTTGCGGGAGGCGCCTTCGCGCGTGAGCCGCGCCCCCAAATCCGCCGCCGATCGCCTCACCCTGGCGCCGCCGCCCGCGCGCCGCCTCGGATTGCTCGCGATGGTCGCGCTGACCTACCTGGTCGTGAGCGGCGGCGCCTACGGTATCGAGGATGCCGTCCGGATCGCCGGCCCGCGTCTGACGCTGCTGCTATGCCTCATCGTGCCGCTCGCGGTAAGCCTGCCGACCGCGCTGATGGCGGCCGAGTTGACCGCGCTGATGCCGCGTGAGGGCGGCTTTTACTTCTGGGTCAAGGAGGCTCTCGGCCCCTTCGCCGGTTTCGCCGAAGCCTGGTTGACGCTGCTCTACACCGCCGTCGATATGGCGATCTATCCGGTCCTGTTCAGCTCCTATCTGGGCTTCGTTTTACCGCTTCCGCCCGCCGCGCAGGTCGCGATGGGCGTGGCCCTGGTATGGCTCGCCGGCGCGCTCAATATCATGGGCGTGCGCCCGGTCGGCGAGGCTTCGATCGCGCTGACCGTCGCGCTGCTCGCGCCGTTCATCGCCCTGGTCGCCGTCGGCGCGCCCCGGCTGGTCCATTGGCGGATGCCCGCGCCGGCCCTTATCGGCCATCCGCTGGCCGCGTTGGGCGGCGGCCTCGCGATCGTCATCTGGAATTTCAGCGGATGGGAAAATCTGAGCGTCGTCGCCGGCGAAATCGACCATCCGCGCCGCACCTATCCGCGCGCGGTGCTGATCGCGCTGCCGCTGGTGGCGCTCGGCTATCTGCTGCCGCTCGCGGTATGCCTCTCCGGGGCGCGCTCGGCCGCCGAATGGCGCACGGGATTCTTCGCCGCGGCGGGCGCGCGAATCGCCGGACCGTGGCTCAAGCTCGCGCTGGCCGCGGGCGGCGCGGTCTCCGCCTTTTCGATTTTCGCCGCCGCGATGCTCTGGGTGTCGCGGATGCCCTACGTGCTCGCGCGCGAGGGTTATCTGCCGCCGGCGCTGCGCCAGGTATGGGAGGCGCGGGCGACGCCGGCGCGCTCGATCGTCGTCTGCTGCGTCATTTTCTCGCTGCTGGTCCCGCTCGGCTTCGTCGCGCTGGTCACGCTCGACGTTTTCTTCTATATGGGCGCGCTCGCCCTGGAGATGCTCGCGTTGCTCCGGATGCGCCATCTGCGGCCGGAGCGCGACGGGCTGTTCATGATCGCCGGTGGTCGCTCCGCTCTCTTCGCGGTCGCGATCGCGCCGCTCGCCGCGTGGCTCGCGACCTTCGGCGTTGGCCTTTCGAGCGGCGAAGGCCATATCGAATTCCTGCTAGGCGTCGCGCTCGCCGGCGCGGGCGTTCCGGTCTACGCGCTTCTGCGGCGCCGCTATGGCGGCCCCGCGACGGCGCGCTGACGAGATCGCTCCCAACGCTCGTTCCGATGCCGGCATGATGGCGTCCGGAGATGAACCGGCCGCGCGCGTGGCGGGTCAGCGGCGGCGGCGTGGTTTCGGCGGCGGATTGTAAACGTCGAGAAATGAAAACGCGGC
>JAJXYM010000368.1 GCA_021780585.1 Deltaproteobacteria bacterium | reverse complement strand
CACGTCGAAGCTCACCGGATCGTTGGAGCCGAGGGGATAGCATTCGCGCTCCTGCAGCGCGCGCAGCAGCTTGACCTGCAGGGCGAGCGGCATGTCGCCGATTTCGTCGAAGAAGATGGTGCCTTTATCGGCCGCCTTGAGCAGTCCGGTCTTGTCCTGGGTGGCCCCGGTGAAGGCGCCGCGGCGATAGCCGAAGAGTTCGCTTTCGAGCAGATTCTCGGGCAGCGCGCCGCAATTGATCGGCAGGAAGCGCTTGTTGGCGCGTTCGGAAGTGAAATGGATCGCGCGGGCGACCAGCTCCTTGCCGGTGCCCGATTCGCCGGTGATGAGCACGCTGGAGTCCGTGCGCGCGACTTTTTCCATCACGCGGAACACCCGCTCCATCGCGTCGCAATTGCCGATGATGCTTTCGAAGCGGTACTTCTCGCGCAGCTCGCGGCGCAGAAAACGATTCTCGCGGAAGGCCGCCTTGTATTCGAGCGCCTTGCGCACGACGGCCTTCAGATGGTCGTTGGCGAAGGGCTTGGTGATGTAATCGTAGGCCCCCTGGCGCAGCGCCTCGACGGCGGATTCGACGCTGGCGTAGGCGGTGACGATGATGCCCATGACCTCGGGATCGAGTTCATGGATTTTGCCGAGCAGTTCGAGGCCGTTGCCGCGGCCGCCGAGATTCAGATCGATAATCGCCAGATCGATTTTTTCGCGCTCGAAGATCGTCAAGGCCACGTCGGCCGCGCCGGTCTCGATAATTTCGTAGCCCTCGCGCCGCAAAAGCTGCGCGATAATCGAGCGCATCAGCTCCTCGTCCTCGACCAGCAGGATACGGAAGGATTCGGGCTGTTCGCGGCTCCATCCCGGTTCGGCCGCCGTGGTCTCGGAATTCACTGGGACCTCCCCGCGAGCTTATCGGCCGGACGGGCGGTGGCGACCGGCAGGCAGATGGTGACGGTCGCGCCGGCGCCGGCGGCGCTTTCAACGCGAATCGTGCCCTGGTTGTTGACGACGATCCGATGGCATAGCGAAAGCCCCAGTCCCGCGCCCGCGCCGGCCGGCTTGGTGGTGAAAAACGGATCGAAAACGCGTTCGAGGTTTTCCGCCGGGATGCCGACGCCGTTGTCCGCCACCCGCATCGCGACCCGCCCGGCGGCCTCGCCCTGCGCGCCGGGTTGGTTCGCGGTCGAGACGCGGATTACGCCGGCGCCGTCGCGCAAGGCGTCGGCGGCGTTGAACAGAAGATTGAGCAGGACCTGCTGGACGCCGTTGGCGTCGGCCATCACCGGGCGCAGGTCGGGCGCGAGGTCGCGGTCGATACGGATTGCGGCGAAGCGTTTGTTGTAGGCGACCAGGCGCAGGGTCTCGTCGATCAGGCGGTTGAGATCGATCGCCTTGCGCTCGCCCGGCGACGGCCGCGCGAAATTCAGCAAATCCTTCAGCGTGCGCGAAATCCGCGTGATCTGCTCGAGAATCGTATGCAACGTGCGGCGGCGTTCGAGGTCGGTTTCGTCGGGCAGCAGCGATTGCGCGAGCGAGGAGATCGAGGCGAGCGGATTGTTGACCTCGTGCGCCACGCCGCTGGCGAAGGTGCCGGCCGCCGCCAGCCGTTCGGCCTTGAGCAGCGTGTCGAGCATCTCATGGCGCTGCGACACGTCGTGCAGGATCATCTGCAGGAACTTGTAATTGCCGGCGGTGATCAGCGCCGAGTTGATATCGAAATAGCGGCCGCGCAGCGGCAAATCGATCGTTTGATCGGAGCCGTTCTTGCGCACTTGCGCGATATGCTTGTAGATGAGCGGCTGCATCTCGGGCGGCGTCAGGTCCGTCAGGCGCTGGCCGAGCAGCGGAATATCCCGTTCGTAGGGTAAAATTTTGTGGAGTTCGAGCGCGGCGGAATTCGCGCTCAGCACCTCGAGCGTCGCCGGGTCGATCTCATACATCGGATCGGGCGCGTGATCGATCGAATTGCGATATTTCTCCTCGGAGGCGCGCAGCGCGTTCTCGCGCGATTCGATATAGAACTGCGCGACCATCAGGCGTCGTTCGTCGATCGCCGCGACCACCGCGTCGCGCATCTGCTCCCCGCGCCGTCCGCGCGCGCGCCGGCGCACCAGGGCGAGGACCACCTGCTTGAGCGCGATATGAAATACGTTGAACTCCGACGGCTTGGCCCGCGCCAGCATCCCCTCCTGGCAATGGCGCCGCAGATAGACGTAGGTGTGAAGATCGTCCGGATCGCGCAGATGGGCGAGAAAACGCACCAGCGCGTTGCCCAGCGTCGGCCGATGGAGCGCGTGGAGCTCGCCGAACACCTGCTCGACCGCGACCGCCCATTGCTCGACCACTTCGTCGAAATGCTCCTCGACGATCGCCGCGACCTGGCGTTGCACTTCGAGCGCTTCCGCGCCGCGACCGTAGGCGCCGTCGAACAGCCGCGTCACCATCTGCTCGATCGACCCGAGCATCGCGCGAATTGAAGCGAGCTCCTCGGGCGTGGCGATAATCGGCTGGTCGGTCGCCTCGCGCGGAGCCGGCGCGGCGCGCCGCCGCGCGCGACGACTCGCCGGCGTGGGCGGGTGATGCGGCAAACGGGGTTGCTCCAGATTTTCCATAAGTATTCTCAATCGGTCCAAATGCGGACCGCTAATTCTATCGAGGCGATTTATTGGCAGCGTCTCTTTGCATTTTGCAAAAAATTTGCCTTCTCCGCAAGCGCGGTCATCCTGCCAATCGTCGCCCATATCGTGAATCAAGCATCCCATTTGCGCCGCGCGTAATCGCCGATGGCGAAAAATATCAAGAAATATCAAGGATTTTCGCTGGCACGGGTCTGGCTTCACGAGCGAATTATGGGGCTCGAGGAAGGATCGCGCGCGACCTTAAGCGTCGCGGGGAAATCTATCCGTTGTGGCGACGGGAAATTCGTCGCGTTCGCCGCCCGGATTCCCGCGATCGCCGGGCCGCTCGATTTCAGCGCCAAGCTCGCGATAAGCCGCGCGCTGCGCGAGTTGCGCGCCGCCGGAATCAATACGGTAATTTTGCCCGCCCGCATCGCCGACGCCGTGGCTGGAATCGCCGGTCACGCCGGACTTTACGCCATCGTCGAAATCGCGCTCGCGGCGGACGAACTGGCTTCCGCCGCCGGACTCCGCCGCGCGCTGGCGCGCACCAATCATACCGTGCGCGTGATACGCGATTATCGCGCGCTGGCCGGCTATCTGATCGCCTATTCGTCCCGCCTCGAAAATGGCGTCGCGACTATCGGCGACGTTCCGGTGCGCGGCCTGCGCGCGATCGCGGCGGCGATCCGCGCGGCCGATCACGATCGGCTGATCGCGCTGCGCGACGAGCGCGGCGGTCCGCCCGCGCCGGTCGCGGCCGATCTGATCGTCGCGCCGCTCGAGGTCCGGACCGCGCCCGCGGCGCGCGAGGCGATCTTCGCGCTGCATAGCGCGGCCGGGCCGCGTCCGATCGTCGTCGAATTTGCCGAGGCGAATTCCGCCGTCGCGGACCTGGCGGCGCGCGCGATCGCGCTTGGCGCGGCGGGCGTGTCGTTCGCCAGCGGCGCGCCGATCGAGATCGCCGGAATCGTCGAGCGCTTTTCGCGATGCCGGCGCGATCGCGTTGCGTCAGCCGATGGGCCTCCGCCGCGGGTTGGGGATACGTCCGACGTCTCGGTAATCGTCGCGATCGGCGCCAGGCGCACGTCTGCGCCGCTCGTGCTCGAGTCGCTGCGCGCACTCGAGCGGCCGGCGCGCGAAACGATCGTCGCCGCCACGGACGCGGCCGCAAGCGCGGCGCTCAATCAGGCCGTCGCTTCGGCGCGTGGCGAATGGCTCGCGTTTCTGGACCCGGATTGCGCGGTT
>JAJXYM010000258.1 GCA_021780585.1 Deltaproteobacteria bacterium | reverse complement strand
TTCCCGCGCGGAAATGTGACGGTGCTCGTGAGCCCGCGTTCGCGTGCGCGGCTCGGGCTCATGATCACGTCGTCCGGGTCGACGCCGTCCTGCTGGAACAGCCGTTCGCGCAGCCGGCTCCGGCGCGAATCATGGCCGGCGACCCTCCGCCGGCCCGGCGCGTCCGCCGACCAGCTCGAGCAACGCGACCATCCGGCGAATCCCCGCGCCGAGCTCCTTCACCGGAATACGTTCGTTCACGCCATGCACCCCGCGCATCTCCGCCGGCGTAATTTCGATCGGGATGAAGCCGTAGCAATCGATCCCTTTCTGGCGGAAATAGTGACTATCGGTAAAGCCCGCGATCATGGTGGGCACGACGCCCGCGTCCTCGCGCGCCGCGAGCTCGCCGATCGCCGTCATCATCCGGGACTTGCGCGGCGACGAGGCGGCGGGAAAATTCAGCATCACGTCCAGCTTGAGGTTCGGATCGCCCATCGCCTTGCGCACGTCGGCGGCCGCCGCAACCGGATTCTCGCCCGGCAGCAGGCGGCCGTCAATTTCGGCGGTGGCGACCGGCGCGATTTCGTTGGTCTTGTCGCTGGCGTGGAGCACGGTCGCGGTAAAAGTGTCGCGCACGAGGGCATTGTGGCGGGCGACGGCGGTGAAGTTGCGCGTGAAATCCGGATCGCGCAGCGCGCGCGCCAGGTTCCGATATTGCGGCGGCCCGCCGTCGAGTTCGGCGAGCGCGCGAAAATAGTCGCGCACCGGATCGATCAGACGAATCTGCGCGCGCCAGCCATCGAGCCGGTCGAGCGCGCGCACCAGCCGGGTCACGGCGGTTTCGTCGGGCGGGACGGCGGCGTGGCCGGCCGGTCCGGTCGCGGTCACGCGCAGCCAGAGCGGGGTTTTTTCGGCGATCGAGACGGCGAAATAGCGCTTGCCGTTGGGCCGGCGCATGATTCCGCCGCCCTCGTTGAGCAGATAGCCGGCGTCGGCGAAAACGTCCGCCTCGTGATCGACCATCCAGCCCGCGCCCATCCGGCCGCCGTTTTCCTCGTCGCCGGTGGCGATAAACACCACGTCGCGATCGAGCAGGATGCCGGCGCGCTTGATCGCCAGCATCGCCATCAGCTCGATCACGCCCGGTCCCTTGTCGTCGATCGCGCCGCGGCCCTGGATTTCGCCGTTTTTGATCTGCGCGGCAAAGGGCGGAAACTGCCATTCCTTCGCGTTCGCCGGCACCACGTCCATATGGCTCAGCAGCACGACGGATCTGGTATGGCGGCCGATGCCGTGCAGGCGCGCGGCCACCACGCCGCGGCCGGGCGCGGGTTCCCATACGTTGGCCGGAACGCCGTCGGCGAGCAGCTTCTCCTTGAGCATCCGGGCGGCGGCCAGTTCGTCGCCGGGCGGATTGGTGGTGTCGATACGGATATAGTTCTGCAGCAGCGTGGCCGCTTCGCGCGTCAGTTGATCGTAATCGATCGGCTTGGGCGGCGGCGCGGGTTCGACCAGGCGATGGCGCGGATGACGGCCCGTTTCCCCGGCCGCGGCGACCGGACGCGCTCCCGCGGCAAAAACGAACGCGGCGAACGCGATCGCGCAGGCGACGCGAGCTCCGCGCTGAGGCGGCGATTGGCGTTGCGACGGCATCGGGCGGCGATTGGCCTGCTCGGTTATACGTGACCCGCGCCGGTTACGGAACGGGCGCGGCTAACGCTCGCCGTAGTTCAGGATTTCGACCACGCTTTGCAGGAAGGCCGCCGCCGGCGCGCCGTCGATCGCGCGATGGTCGAAGGTGAGGCTGAGCGTCATCAGTGAGCGGCGCGTGATTTCGCCGCGCCATACCGCCGGCTTCTCGACGATTCGGCCGACGCCGAGGATGCCGGTTTCGCCGGCGTTGAGGATCGGCGTGAAGGCGTCGATTCCGTAGGCGCCCAGATTGGTGACGGTGAAAGTTCCGCCGCTTACGTCCTCGAGCCGGAGCTGGCCGGCGCGCGCGCGTTCGCCCAGCGCGCGTGTGGCGGCGGCGATTTCGCGCACCGTCATCCGCTGGGCGCCCGCGATCACCGGCACGATCAGCCCGTCTTCGAGCGCGACCGCCAGTCCGACGTTGACCTCGTCGGGCAGCGCGATCGCGCCGTCGCCGAAGCGCGCGTTCATCCGCGGATGGCGCACGAGCGCGCGCGCGACCGCGTGGATAATCAGGTCGGTATAGGTGAAATCGAATTGCGGCTTGAGCCGTTCACGCAATTCGACCGCCGCGCTCACGTCGGCCTCGGTGGTGATCGTGAGCTGGGCCGAGTCGCGCAGGCTCGCCTGCATCCGCTGCGCGATCGTGCGGCGCATCGTGGTGAGCGGCAGCGTGCGGACGGTCGGTTTGGCGATCGCGGCCGGGGCTGCCGGCGCCGGTTCGGGATGCGTCGGCGCCGCGGCCTGGTCGGCCGCGCGTTCGACGTCTTCGCGCGTCACGCGTCCGCCCGGGCCGCTGCCGGCGACACGCTCGAGATCGACGCCGAGTTCGGCGGCGCGTTTGCGCGCGATCGGCGTGATCGCGCGCCGTCCGCCCGCCGCGATCGATGCGGCTTCGCCGGGTTTTGCCGCTGCCGGCCCAGGCGCCGCCGCGATCGCGCCGGAGGGGCGGGCGGAGCCTGCCGCCGCGCCGTTGCCGCCCGGCGGCGCGATCGTCGCCGCTTCCTCGCCCGGCGCGGCGATCAACGCGACCGTGCGGCCGCATTCGACCACCGCGCCCTCGGGAAACAGCCAGGCCGCGAGCGTGCCGCCGGCGGGCGCCTCGACCACGTACAAAACCTTTTCGGTCTCGACTTCGTAGAGCGGCTCGCCGGCGCTGACCGTGTCGCCCGGATGCTTGAAGAAACGCTGCAGCGTTCCCTCATGCATCGTCAGCCCGAACTTGGGCATTGTGACTTCGACCGCCATCGCAGGAAATCCCGGTGGAAGGGGCGTGATCGGATCGGCGCGCGCCGGATCAGCGGCCGACCGCCGCGCGGATCGCCGCCTCGATCTTCGCCTCGTTGGCCAGCGCGGCTTTTTCCAGCGGCGGGCTGAACGGAATCGGCACGTCGAGCGTGGTGACGCGGCGGACGGGGCCGTCGAGGAAATCGAAGCCTTTCTCGCCAATAATCGCCGCGATATCGGCGGCGGCGCCGCCGCGCCAATGGCCTTCGTCGACCACCACCGCGCGATTGGTCTTTTGGACCGAAGCGAGAATCGCGTCCTCGTCGAGCGGGACCAGCGTGCGCGGATCGATCACCTCGACGCTGATCTCCTCCTTGGCGAGACGATCGGCGACGCGCAGCGTCCGCGAGACCATCGCGCCGATTGCGACCACGGTCACGTGCTCGCCGGCGCGCTTGATCGCGGCCTGGCCGAGCGGGACCAGATAATCGCCGGCGGGAATCTCCTCGCGCAGGCCGCCGAGGGCGCCATGTTCGAAGACGATCACCGGATTGTCGTCGCGAATCGCGCTCTTGAGCAGGCCCTTCATGTCGGCGGGACCCGAGGGCACGACCAGCTTGATTCCGGGCACGCTCAGGAACTGCGCGTAGACGGTTTCGGAATGTTGTGCCGCCGCGCCGCCCATCGCGCCGTACACGCAGCGGAACGTGATCGGCATCCGCGCCTGTCCGCCCGACATGTAGCGCAGCTTGGCGGCCTGATTGCACACCTGATCCATCGCGCAATAGAAGAAGCTGGCGAATTCGACTTCGCAGATCGGCCGCGTCCCCGCCATCGCCGCGCCGACCGCCGCGCCGACGAAGCCGGCCTCCGCGATCGGCGTGTTGCGCACCCGGCGCAGGCCGAACTTGTCGACCAGGCCCTTGGTCGCGCCGAAGGCGCTCAGCACCACGTCCTCGCCCATCACGAAGGTCAACGGATCGCGTTCCATTTCCTCGCCGAGCGCCTGATTGATCGCCTGGATGTAAGTTGTCTGTGCCATCGCTAAAGGCCTCCGCCGGGTTCGGATGCGGCGCGGGATCAGCCGGAAAAAACGTCGTCGGTGACTTCGGCCGGGTCGGGCAGCGGGCTGTCGCGGGCGAACTTCACCGCCGCTTCCAGTTCGGCCGCGGTCTCGACGCGGATTTTTTCAAGTTCGGCGACGCCGATTTTGCCGGATTCGGCGGCGAATTTCTCGAACCGAATCAGCGGGCATCGCGTCTTCCATTCCGCGACCTCTTGCTCGCTGCGATACGAGGCCTTGCCGAGGAACGCCTGCTCGCCGACGACATGGCCTTCCCAGCGATAGGTTTTGCATTCGATCAGGGTCGGCCCTTCGCCGGCGCGCGCCCGCGCGATCGCCTCGCTGGCGCAGCGGTAGACTTCGAGCACGTCGTTGCCGTCGATCACGTGGCCGGGGATCCCGTAGCCCTGCGCGCGCACGGCGATATCGGTGACCGAGGTCACCGTCCGCATCGGGGTGAACTCGCCGTAGCCGTTGTTCTCGCAGACGTAGACCACCGGCAGTTTCCATACGGCGGCGAGATTCAGCGATTCGTGGAACGTGCCCTCGTTCGACGCGCCGTCGCCGAAAAAGCAGGCCGTCACTTCGTCGCGCTGGGCGACCACCGCCGCCAGCGCCGATCCGGTGGCGATCGGGAGGCCGCCGCCGACGATGCCGTTGGCGCCGAGAATCCCGAGCGCGAAATCGACGATATGCATCGAGCCGCCCTTGCCTTTGCAATAGCCGGTGCGCTTGCCGAAGATCTCCGCCATCATTCGATCGAGCCGTCCGCCCTTGGCGATCAGATGGCCGTGGCCGCGATGGGTCGAGGTGATGCGATCGGTGGGGCGCAGCGCGGCGCATACGCCGGTGGCGCTGGCCTCCTCGCCGATCGAAACATGGACGAAGCCGGGGATTTCGTTGGCGGTCGCGAGGTCGCGCACGCGCGCCTCGAACAGGCGGATCCGCGTCATCGCGCGGTACATCTCGAGCATCTGGTCTTTGCCGAGATCCATCGCTTTTCACCTCGCTGGCGGCGAAACTTCGCGGCTACTTTGCGCCGATCCCCCATCCTTGGTCAAATGGCGGCTCTGACGCGGAGATGCACAAAGTTTCGGGAGATCAGGGTTCGGCCCGGACGCGCAACCCGCGAGCGGAAGCGGCCCAACCGCACGGTCGATTGCGCGTGATTCTCCCGCTGTGATGTGATGTAAAGGCCGAGTGAGGCGCGCGAAATTACTGGGCGAATTGAAGGGAATACGGTCCGCCGAGCTTGCCCAATCAAGTTTGCGTTGACCGATTGAACCGCACGGGCTTTCGCGCCCAAATGCCCGGATCAATATCACGCCTCGCGTTGTGCGGCTGAAGGGGAGTCTCGGCCGGATCGTTCTCGATGAAAGGAGGCCTTCTCATGGCGCTTGAAGATGAAATCCGCGCTTACGAACATCAGCGCGAGGAATTGGAGCGCCACCACCGGGGAAAGTTTGTCATCTTTCACGGTGCGCAATTGATCGGGGCGTTCGATAATTTCGACGCGGCGGCGGCGGAGGCGGTTCGGCGCTTTGGGCACGGACCATATCTAATCCGTCAGGTGGGGTTCACACCTCCGCCGCTTCCCGCATCGCTCGCGGCGAGACTTGGAATATAGCGAGCGATGTCGATCGTCGAATGTGGTTTTCCGGCAGGACTTTCGATGCCATCGGCGTCGCCGCCGATGGAATTGAATGCGGCGGACGCTCTTGCCTGGTTTGGTCCAACGATCCTAGTGGATATAGGCTTCGACCCGGCGTTATTCGGAGACGGATTGCCGGCGGATGCCGGAGCGGTTGCGCCGCTATTTTCGATTCCGGCAGTGCAAGTACCCGCATTGCTCGACACCGGAGCGACCGAAAGTTGCATCGACGAGCAGCTTGCCCAGCAACTTCAACTTCCGTTAATCGACAAAAGCGATTCGGCAGGGATTAGCGGTGTGGTTACGCTGAATATTTACTTGGCGCACATCTCAATTCCAAACTTGGGCACCCAGTACGGACGATTTACGGGGGTCCATCTCGAGGCTGGCGGTCAGCCTCATCGAGCGTTAATCGGCCGGTCCCTATTTAAAGATGCATTGCTCGTTTACGATGGCCGCAGCGGCAGCGTGAAACTTGCCCGATGAAAGATGCGAATGCCGCCGGCGGATGAACGCCGTGGACCCGAATCTGTTATGCGGAGCCACGCCAGTTCTGCGTTGCGATCGACCATTTCCGGGAATTTGGTAGGGGATCCGGCTCCGGTTATTACTCCGGCGCCGATCGACGGCGCCACGGTCGGGCGCGCGCTGCGAATCCTGCGCCGCGAGTCGCGCGGATGGAACGCCCCGGTGCTCACCCTGATGGCGGCCGAGAAGCATGATCCGTTTCTCACGCTGATCGGATGCATCCTCAGCCTGCGCACCAAGGACGAAACCACCGCGATCGCCGCGCCGCGTCTGTTCGCGCGCGCGCGCACCCCCGACGCGATGCTCGCGCTGACCGCCGAAGAGATCGAACGGCTGATCTTTCCGGTTGGCTTTTATCGCACCAAGGCGCGCGTGATTCACGGGATCTGCCGCGACCTGATCGATCGTTTCGGCGGGCGCGTGCCTGACGATCTCGACGCGCTTACCACGCTCAAGGGCGTGGGCCGCAAAACCGCGAATCTGGTCATCACCGAATCGTTCCGCAAGCCGGGTATTTGCGTCGATACGCACGTCCATCGGATCTCGAATCGATGGGGTCTCGTGCGCGCCAAAACCCCCGACCATACCGAACAGGCATTGCGCGTCGCGCTGCCGCGCCGCTATTGGCGCGAATTCAACGGACTGCTGGTGGCGCTCGGCCAGACGCTTTGCCATCCGACCTCGCCGCGCTGCTCGCAATGTCCGATCGCGCGGAGCTGTCCGCGCATCGGCGTGACAAGATCGCGCTGAGCGCGGCGGCGCCAACTGCCCAAGGTGAAATTCGAAGGAGTCCAAACATGGCGATCGAAGCTGGATTTATCGGGCTGGGCGCGATGGGGTTGCCGATGGCGACGAATCTGATCGCCGCCGGGGTCACGCTGACCGTCCATAATCGCACCGCCGCCAAGGCCGAAGCATTGCGCGAGAAGGGCGCGATCGTGGCGGCGCGGCCGGCCGACGCCGCCCGGCCGGGCGGAATCGTCGTCACAATGCTGGCGGACGACGCCGCGGTCGAAAGCGTCGTCGCCGGACCCGACGGAATCGCGGCGCGGCTCGGCGCGGACGGCGTCCACGTCTCGATGAGCACGATCGCGCCCGCCACCGCGCGCCGGCTCGCGCGGCTTCATCAGGAGCATGGCGGCGCATATATCGCCGCGCCGGTCTTCGGCCGCCCCGATAACGCCGCCGCGCGCCAGCTCGTCGTATGCCTCTCCGGGCCGGCCGCGCCCAAGGAACGCGTACGCCCGCTGCTCGACGCGATGGGCCGCGCGGTCTTCGATTATGGCGACGAGCCGGGCGCGGCCAATGTCGCCAAGCTGACCGGCAACTTTCTGATCGCGGCGGCGCTCGAAGCGATGGCCGAAGCGTTCACGATGGCGGAGCGCAACGGCGTCGCCCGGACGCAAGTCGCCGAGATGCTCGGCAAAACGTTGTTTGCCTGTCCCATCTATCAGCGCTACGGCGAAATGGTCGCCAACAAACGCCATACTCCGGCTGGATTCGCCCTGCCGCTCGGCCTCAAGGACGTCGAACTGGCGCTCAAGACGGGCGGCGACGCGCGGGTGCCGATGCCGATCGCGTCGATCGTCCGCGACCGCCTGATCGCCGCGCTCGCGCACGGACGCGCCGCGATGGACTGGTCGGCCCTGGCGTTGGGCGTGCTCGACGACGCCGGAATCGAATGAAAGACCCGCGCTATCGTCAAATAGCTGCGTGTGGATGATGTTCGCGCGGCGGGCCGCCCGTGCCGCCGCGGCTAATCCGTTCAGCGTCCGGCGCGGCGACTCGATCGCCTCGCGAATTCGCTTTTCGGCACGACGTCGATATTCGCAAAACTAATATATATGATGGTAATTTCTAATGATTCGACAATTTGATTGCGTAGCGGCTTGGGCTAAACTAAGTTTGAGAGAAATTTCACGTTAACGGCCGCGTCCATTTCGGAATCAAGTGTCCGCAACCCGTCGCGATGAGCAGAAACTCTGGCTGATCCTCTTCCAGATCAGGGGCATACGTTCGCGTCTCAATCTGCTCACTGGCCAGCAATGGCTGTTTACGACGCTCGCCGTGATTATCGGCGGCGGGGCGTTGGTGCTCCTGGCCGCGGCCCGATTGGGCCCGCTGAGCTTCCTTGGCGCCGCGCTGGTCATATTGATCGTTGCGGCGGGCGGACTGATTGGCGCGGCGCGGCGCGGATGGGCCGGACGAATTGATCCGATGCGCGCCGCCGGCCTTGCTGACGATCGCGCCGGCCTCAAGGGTCGCCTGACCACCGTTTTAGCCCTCGCCGAAACCGTCCATCGCGGTCAATTATGGCCGTTTCTGGTCGAAGACACCTATGCGTTGCGGGATAATTACGAGCCCCGGCGAATCGAACCGCGCCTGGTCTCACGCTCGTTATTCGCCCTGCTGGCGGCCCTGCTGCTGGCGGCGCTGGCGACGCCTGATCTGAACCGCGGCGGCGCAAGCCGGCGCCGCGCGGCCGGGCCCGGCGCCGGCGGCGAAATTACCGCCGATATCGACCATCTCGAGATCCAGCCGGCCGATCCCGCCCTCGAGCCCAACGCACAGATCTACGCCGACCCCGAAACGCTCCGCCGCCTGCAGGAAAAGCTCAGCGCCGGCGGCTCCGGCAACAAGTCGCACGGCCTGGGCGGCCTGATGAACCGGGCGCGGCAGTTTGCCGACGCCTTTCAGCATAAGTTGACCGGCCGCAATTCCGCCGCCGGCGCGCCGACGCGCTTACGGCTGACCGAACGTAATCCCGCCGCCCACGGTGCGGACGGCCCCCGCAAGGGCGGGAATCAAGCGCAAAATCTGGCGAAAAATTCCGCCGGCGCTGGGTCTAACGGCATGTCGAACGGCGCCGCGCCCAACGCCAATCATGCGCATCGTCCGGGCGCTCCGCCGGTCGCCTCGATTCCGGGCGCGCAGGCCGATCAGATGGCCAACGGCAATCCCGATGGCGCGGCCGCCGCGGCTCCCGAATCGAATCCGAATGGCGCCAATAGCAATGCCAATCCGCCCGAGCAGGACGCCTCCAATGACGCCGGCGGCGGCGCGAATCATGGCGTCGGCGCCGACCCGGGGCATCTGTTCGGCCCGGCCGCGCCGCAGCCCTTCGGCAGCGACAGCTTCAAGATTGCGATTGAAGCCGAGCCGTCCGACGAGGCCAGCGCCCCCGGCAGTCCGACCTATATGCCGCCCAGGGTGCGCGTGCCGCTCAATCCAAATCAATTGCCCGATGAACCGATCGCGCGGGCCGCTGTGCCGGCCGACGACCAGATGACGATCAAGCGAGTGTTCGACCGATGAGCGAAGCCCAGGCGGCCATTGCCCAGCCCACGATTTCGGACTTCGCCCGCACCTTCCGCCGGATCCAGGCCGAAATCCACAAGGTGATTATCGGCCACGAGGAGGCGGTCGAAGAGTTGCTGAGCGCGCTTTTCGCCGGCGGCCATGTGCTGATCGAGGGCGTGCCCGGCACCGGCAAGACCACGCTGGTAAAGACGCTCGGCCTGGCGCTGAACCTGAGCTTCGGGCGGATTCAATTCACCGTCGATTTGATGCCGGCCGATATCACCGGCACGCGCGTGATTCTTTCCGCCGCCGAAGGCCATCGCGAATTCAGCTTCCAGCCCGGTCCGGTCTTCTGCCATATCCTGCTCGGCGACGAAATCAACCGCGCCACGCCCAAGACCCAATCCGCCCTGCTCGAGGCGATGGCTGAACTGCAGGTGACGGTCGGCGCGAATACCTATCCGCTGGCGCGTCCGTACTTCGTGATGGCGACGCTGAATCCGATCGAGATGGAAGGCACCTATCCGCTGCCCGAGGCGCAGCTCGATCGGTTTCTGTTCAAGGTGCGGCTGGCCTATCCGGGCGAGGACGAACTCGTGCGCATCATCTCGTCCGCGACCGGGCCGGAAGAGGCCGGGGTCGAGCCGGTGTTTCCGGCCGGCGAGGCGGCCGCGCGTATCGAGGGCCTCAAGCATCTGGTGCGCGAGGTGCTGGTCGCCCCGTCGATCGAGCAATACGCCGCCCGGATGGTGCGGGCGACGCAGCCGCAAAACTCCCGCGCGCTTGGCGATATGCATAGCCGGGTGCGGGTGGATTCGGTCGATCGCTACGTCAGCTTCGGTTCGAGTCCGCGCGGCGCGCTCGCCCTGATCATGGGGGCCAAGGTGCGCGCGATGCTCGACGGCCGCGCCAACGTTTCCTACGACGATATCGAGCGGCACGCCCACGCCGCCCTCGAACATCGCATCATGCTCAACTACGCCGCCCATTCCGACAACGTCGACGCCGCCCAGATCGTCGAACAGGTGCTCAAGGCCGTGCGCGCGACCCGCGCGTGAGCAAGGCATTTACGATGCTCGCCGCACGCGCGTTCGAGCCCGATTTCCTGCGCCGACTCGACGGCCTGATGATGCAGGCGCGGCGCACCCGCGCGCCGCGCGCCGGCCGCCGGATCATCGGCCGCGCGCAAGGCTCCGGAATCGAACTCGAGGATTTCCGCGAATACGCCCCCGGCGACGATCTCCGCTTCCTCGACTGGAACGCGCTCGCGCGGCTCGACGATCTCAAGGTCCGCACCTTCCGCCCCGAGCGCCAGATCGAAATCACCGTGATGGTGGACGCGAGCGCGTCGATGGCGCTGCCGGCGGCCGACGACAAACTCGGTTTCGCCCTGACCCTGGGCGCGGGACTCGCCTATATCGCGATGAGCGAGAACGATCCGGTGCGTATCGCGGTCTTCTCCGGCCACGGCGGCAAGGCGCGTTTCGAATCAACCCCGTTTTTCCGCCGGCGCGAATCCTACGGCGAATTTCACGCCTTTTTCGACACCGTGCGCTGCGGCGGCGAAACCCGGCTGGCCGCCGCCACGGCCCATCTGCTGGGCCAGCGCCGGCCGCCCGGCGTCGCGATTATCGTCTCGGATTTTCTGGTCGGCCCCAACGATTACGAGACCGCCCTGGGCGATCTGCTCGCCGCCCATTACGAGGTCAAGGCGGTCCACGTGATGGGCGATCGCGAAAGCGCGGTCGATTATCCGCCCGGCAGCTATCGCGTGCGCGATTGCGAGACCGGCGTGATGCGCGACGTGAGTTTCGGTCCGCGCGAGGCCGAGGCCTGCCGCCGGCGCATCGCCGCGCACGCTGACGCGCTCGCCGACTTCTGCAAGCGCCGCGGCGTGATGTACGCGCGGGCCTTCGGCGCGTCGCGGCTGGACGATATCGTCGCGCGGGAATTTCCCCGGCTGGGAGTGATCGCCTGACCATGGGCTTGCTCAATCCCGCCAATCTGCTCTATGCGCTGAGCCTCGCCGCGCTGGTGGCGATCTATCTGCGCGCGCGTTCGCGGCCGACGATCGAAGTCTCCAGCCTGATCCTGTTCGAGGAGGCGCCGGCGCCCGTCGCGCGCAGCCGCGTGCTGCGGCTCGATCTGCCCTTCTGGCTCGAGGCGCTGGCGCTCGCCGCCCTGACCCTCGCCGTCGCCGGCCTCTATCTGCGCGCCCATGGCGGCGCCGGCGGCCGGCGCACGCACGCCCTCGTCTTCGATCTCGGCGCGGCGATGGGCGCGCGGGACGGCGACCTTTCGCGTCTCGACGAGGCGCGCCAGGCCGCCCGGCGAATCGTCGCCGAAGCGCCGATCGGCGATTCCTTCAGCGTTATCACCTACGCGCTCGAGGCGGGCGCGGCGCAGGCGCCGGCGACCGATCGGGCGGAAATCGGGCGGATCCTCGGCCGCCTCAAGCCGACCGACGTCGCCGCCAGTCCGGCGGCGCTGCGCGCCGCGCTGGTCGACGCCCGCGGCGCCGACACGATCGATCTCTTCGCCGATCGCCCGCCGCCCGCCGAGGTGATCGAGGACGCGCGTTTGGCCGTCCCGCCGCGATTCCATCAGGTGGGCGCGCCGGCCGGGAATCTGGCGATCGTCTCGATCGATCCGGGCGTGCCGCGCGCGACTCTGGGACGGGTGGTGGTGCGCAATTTCTCGACCCATCCGCAACCCTGCGAGCTGCAAATCGACGCCGGCGGCCGGACCGTCTTCCATTCGGGCTTTATCGTCGAGCCGCGCGCCGAGATGGTCGTGCCGTTCGGTCCGCTGCGCGCGGGCGGCGTGGTCGCCGCGCGGATTCTCACGGCCGACGCGCTGGCGGCCGACAATGATCGCTACGCGCTGGCCCCCTCGATCGCACAGACCCGCGCGCTGGTGCTCTCGCCCGATCCGGGCGTGCGCGACGACCTCGCGCGGATCCTGCTGGCGGTCAATCCCAATTTGATCGTCACCACCGCCGACCCCAACGTCTCCAACGCCTTCGACCGTGCGCGCGGTTTCGCGCTCGCCGTGCTGCACGATTGCGGCGACGCCGGGGTCACGGCCGCCGCGCGGCTGTTCGTCTTTCCCGAACCCTGGCTGAGCGGATCGAAACGGCCCCCGCTGCTGCCGGTGGTCGGTTCGGTCGCGGCCGCCGAGATGCGCCGGCGGGCGGGCGTCGGCGAGCTTGCCGCTCCCGTCCTGCTCGGTCCGGCGCGGATGGTCGAATTGCCCGGCTGGATGCGGGCGACGTCGCAGGGCAGCGGAGCCGGCGATCGCGAAAGCTTTCCCTTGACCGCGATCGGCCGCGCCGCCGACGGCGAAATCGGGATGATCGCGTTCGACGTGCGCGACCATCTGCTGCTGGATCCGGATCGGCTCGACGCGCTGCTGGCGACGATCGACACGATTCGGCGGCTGATTGCGCCGCAGGACGTGATGATTGAAGCCACCGGCGCGCCGGTCAGCGTGCCGATGTTCGCGCGGACCCTGCTCACCGCGCCGGACGGAGCGGGCCGGATGCTGACGCCGGACCGCTGGGGACGGGTGCGGTTTCGGCCGCTGCTCGCCGGCGTCTATCATCTGACGGCGGGGCGGGATTCGGTCACGGTCTACGCCAATTACTACGACGCCGGCGAATCCGATCTGATCGCGCCGGAGTTCCCGGCCGCGCCGCCGCCCGCCGCGCCGGCCGCCGCCCCACTCACCGCGCAATTCCAGATGCGGCCGATCGGAACGCTGCTGGCGGGTCTGGCGTTGCTCGTCTTTCTGCTCGAATCGATCGTGTTGACGCGCCGCGCGGCGCGCTGGAGCGCGCGCCATGTTTGAACGTCCGGTGCTGCTGTGGCTGCTCGCGGCGGCGCCTTTGGCCGCGGCCCCCGGAATCCTCGCGATGCGCGGCGGCCGGACGCTCGCCGGAGCGCTTTCGCTGATCCTGCGGATCGGAGCGCTGGCGGCCCTGGTGCTCGCGGTCGCGGGCGCGCGCCGGCCGGTCGTGACCGGCGCGCGGCATATGTCGGTGGTGGTCGCGCTCGATCAGTCGGCGTCGATCGCGCCCGATCAGGAGGCGTGGATGCTGCGGCGGATCGCCGATTTGCGCGCCGCGATGGACTCGCACGACCGCCTTGGCGCGATCGGCTTCGGCCGCGAGGCCCGGCTGCTCGCGCCGCTCGAAGATCCGCGCTTGCTGGCGCTGGCCAGCGCGGGCGCCGATCGCGGCGCGACCGATATCGGCGGCGCGCTGACGATGGCCTCGGGATTGTTCGCGCCGACCGACGAAAAGCGCGTGCTGCTGCTCAGCGACGGTAATCAGACGAGTCCGGGAGCGCGGGCGGCGGCGGCGACTCTGGCCGAAAACGGCATCCGGATTTTTACCGCCGCGCCGCCGCCCTCCGCCGCCGCCCGGGTCGCGCTGGTCAACTTTGAGGCGCCGACCGCCGTCCATGCCGGCGAAAGCTTCGCCTTCAACCTCGAACTCGACAGCGAAGCGAACCGTCCCGTCGCCGCGCGGGTCGCGCTGGCCGCCGACGGCGCGTCGATCGGCGATCAGCGCGTTACGCTGCGTCCGGGAATCAATCGTTTCAAGTTGCCGTATCGGGTCGATCAGCCGGGCGCCTATCTGATGAGCGCCGCGGTGACGGTCGATCCGCCGCTCGTCCGCGTGAATCCGTGGGCGGTGACGGCGGTTTCGGTCAGCGCGCCGCCGCGCGTCCTGATGATCGCGAATTCGCCGCCGGAAAGCCTGACCAACGCGCTCAAGCTGCGCCATTACGACGTCGCCAACGCGGCGCCGCGCGGCTTGCCGGTCGATCCGCGCGTCTATCTGGCGTACCAGGCGGTGATTATCGCCAACGTGCCGGCCGACGCGCTGGCGCCAGCGGCCGAAGAGGCGCTGAATCATTACGTCGCGGATTATGGCGGCGGGCTGATCGTCACCGGCGATTCCTTGCGCGACGCGCGTTTCCATGGCACGCCGCTCGAAAAGACCCTGCCGATCAAATTCGAGCCGCAGCCGCCGCCGCCCTCGCGCGAGCCGATCGCCGTCTACCTGCTGATCGATCGTTCCAACTCGATGAGCTACAACTCGCGCTTTCCCGCGGTGCGCGACGGCGAGCGGATCCGCTACGCCAAGCAGGCCGCGATCGCGCTGCTTAATCAGCTCGACGACACCGATTACGCCGGCGTAATCGCGTTTGATTCCGAACCCTACGTACTCGGCCATCTGCGGCCGCTCGGCGAGGATCGCGCGGAGCTGCTGAACCGGGTCGGACGGCTCGAGCCGGGCGGCGGCACCGATTTCAAGGAGGCGCTGGAGATCGCCGAGCGCGAAATCCTCGCCACCGGACTGCCGGTGCGCGAAGTGATCCTGCTTACTGACGGCGACACCAACCGCCAGTATCACGACCACGATCAGCTAATGGCCGACTACGCCAAGGAGGGTATCCCGGTTTCGACCATCCGGATCGGACCGGACCTGGAGAATCTCCGGCTGCTGCAGGATTTCGCCCATGGCACGGGCGGGATTTTCTACCGCGTCGAGGATATTACGAAGCTGCCGCAACTGCTGGTCCATCTGACGCACGAGGCGCAGAACTTCAAACATCGCGAGCACACCAGCGTGGAGATGGCGGCGCCGAGCGCGATCCTCAACGGGATCGCGCCAGCGGAAGTGCCGGCGATGGAGTTTTTCGCCGCGACCGAACCCAAGGAGGGAGCGGAAGTTCCGCTATTGATCCGCAGTCCGAGCAAGTCCACGCCCTTGCTGGTGACGTGGCAATACCAGCTCGGGCGCAGCGCCGTGTTCGTCGCGGACCCGGATTCGATGGGGTCGCTGGCGTGGCTCCGCTGGGACCGTTACGCGGAGTTCTGGTCGCAATTGATCGATTGGGTGGCGCGGCCGGGCGATTCGGGTCTGTTCACGCTGCGGGCGCGGCCGGGCGCGGGGGGAGCCTTGACGATCGACGCCGACACGGCCGACGCCGCGCCGGTCAATAATCTTTACGCGCGGATCACGGGCGGCGGTCACGCAATCGATATCGCCATGACGCCGGTCGGCGCGGCGCGCTACCGCGGCGAATCCGCGCCGCTGCCGCGCGGCAAGTATACCGTCACGCTGATGCTGAAAGTCGGCGACACCGAAAAGGCGTTGCTGGAACGGCCGATCGCGGTGGCCGGTTCGGAACCGT
>JAJXYM010000404.1 GCA_021780585.1 Deltaproteobacteria bacterium | reverse complement strand
GGCGGGCCGCCGGCACCGGTGTCGCCGATCGCGGCGAGGGGGCGCGGAAAGCGGATCACCGAGGCCGTCACGCCAAGCTCGCGCGCCGCCCGGATCAGTTCGCCGTCGGCGGCCGCGATCAGTTCGAGCCGCCAGTCGGGCCGCGCCGCGCCGACGCTCGCCATCAGGTCAAGCAGGGCGCGTTCGGCGCCGCCGGGGTTCGCCGCGGGACTCAGGAACAGGAGCTTCATCGGGCGATCGGCGGGTGCGGACGCCGCGGGCGGTTCATCCGCCGGGCGTCGCACGGGCGGCGGCGGCGGTGTTTTTCTGAAAATCGCGATACCCCTGCAGCATCCCCCGATTGTCCGGAGCGAGCGTGACCGCGCGCGCGTAATCGCGATTGGCGGAGGCGTAATCGAAGGCGCCCTGTTCGGCCTGGGCGAGTTTGAAAAAGGCCATCGCCGAATGGGGATCGATTTGGGCCGCGCGCTGGTAGGCGAGCGTCGCGCGATCGAAATTCCCCTCGTCCATATAAAGGTCGCCGAGCCGCATGGTCGGGCCGAAGGTCGGATCGATTTGCACCGCGTCGCGAATCGCCTGCTCGGCCGCGGCCCTGTCGCCGGCCTGCTGGGCGACGTCGGCCAGCGCGTAATCCAGTTCGATCGGGTCGGCTCCGGCCGCGACCGCGTCGCGCACCAGCGCGCGCGCGCCTTTCACGTCGCGCCGGGGGGTCATCACTTCCTCGAGCATCGCACGGTAGGGGGCCGTCGCCGCCGGATCGATCGCGATCGCCGCGCGCAGTTCCGCGGCGGCTTGCCGGAAATCCTTGCCGCGGGCGAAATCGCGTCCCGCCGCGACCAGGTCGCTCTGGCGTTCCTCGTCGTCCCGCGTGGCGCGCGCCGCGCGGTCGGCGAGCGCGCCCGCCTGGTCGTAGCGGCCGAGCGCGCCGTAGAAATTCGCCAGGGCCGGCACCGCGCCGCCGTAACCGGCCGCGATCGCGATCTGGTAGCCGGAAGAAATCGCGTGCTGCTCGTCGGGCAACAGCCACGGGATCATGCGCCGGGTGAGGTAGTAGTGGGTGTCGATCGCGGGCGAATGGGCGACCGAGACGGTAATTTCGTCGAGCGCGCGCCGCTTCCTGCCGCTCAGCAGCAGGCTTCGGGCGTAAAGGTCGCGCGCCAGCGGATCGTTGGGATCGAGCCATACGGCGGCGCGCAGTTGCCCTTCGCGGATCGCCGGCGGCGCGCCGTCGGGCATTGTCGCGGCGAGCGCCAGATGCGCGCCGGCGTTGGCCGGATGGGCGGCGACGACGCGTTCGGCGCCGGCGAAAGTTTCCGCCCGGCCGATATCGTAGGGATAATCCGCTTCCGCCTGACCGAGCGCCGCGACCATCATTGCGGCCGCGCCGAGCGCGCACGCGCCCGCGCCGAACCAGGTGGCGCGGCTGGGCGCCGCGACGCCGCGCGGCCCGCGCGCCGCGCCGTCCTCGCGATGGGTCAAAACGATCCGGACCAGCATCGCGAGCATCAGGGTGAACAGGAACGCGTTAGCCGGGGTGCGCAGGCTGAAGTCGACCGACTCGTGAATCAGCACGGCCAGCAGGCCGCCGCCGATTCCGGCGACGAGCGGCCAGTGGCGGTCGCCGAGACGCGCCAGGACCGAGCGCACGCGCAGGGCGATCGCGGCCGCCAGCCATAGCGCGAGGGCCGCGCCGAGCACGCCGGTTTCCGCCAGAATCTGGAGATAGTCGTTTTCCGGCTCGCGATAGAAAAATTCGAGCCACGGCGGCTGGCGATAATGCGGAAACAACTCGGGCCAGCATCCCAGCCCGACGCCGAAGAGCGGAAAATCCCGAATCATGCTGAGCGTCTCGCGCCACGCGATTCGTTTGTAGGCGAATTCCCCGACGACGCCGGTGCTGGCGTCGAAGCGGGCGCTGGCGGCATTGCGGGCGGCCGGACCGATCGCGAACAGCAGCAGAATCAGGCCGATTCCGAAGCCGGCCAACGCCAGCGGCACGGCGCGGCGGCGATAACGCTTGAGCAGGTCCGGCGCGCGATCGGGGGCCCGCTTGAGGCTCATCCACAGAGCGGCGACCACGCCGACCAGCGCGGCCGCCCAGCCCGCGCGCGAGAGGCTCAGGACCACGCCGGCGCCGATCGCAAAGGCGGCGATCGCGCATTCCATCCGCAGGTCGCGGCGGCGTCCGCCGCGGCCGGGAATAATCGGGAACACCGCGCCGACCACGGCCAGCGGCAGCGTCAGCGTGAGAAAATCCGCGAAATGGTCAGGGTTGACGAATGGGCCGCTGGCGCGGCCGTTGGTCATCAGTGGGCCGTCCCAGTCGCGCGGCACGAAGAGCCAGAGGATTTTGCCGTTCCACGCCGCCCGCTCGGCCACGCCCAGCAGCGCGATCGCGGCGGCGATCACGAGCGCGCCGAGCATCAGCCGTCCGGCGAAGCGCGCGTTGGCCTCGCGTTCCCCGCCGGGATAACCGGCGGGATATAGCAGGACAAGGAAGAAGAGCGCGCCGCAAGCGAGCAATTCGATCAGGCTCGCGAGAGTCACGGTCGGCGCGATTGAGAGCGTGCGCCAGCGCCAACCGCCGAAGCCGCCGATCGCCGCCGCGCCGTGCGGGGCGAGCCGGACCGGTTGGGTCTGAGCCGCCGCTTCGGGCGCCGCGACCGCCGCGCGCTCCGCGGGCTTGCCGCCGACGGGCGGCAGGATTACGCGCAGGATCGGGGCCTTGGCGTTGGGCGTGACGTTCCACGCGGCGCGCAAGGCCTCGTAAGGCGACTTCGCCGGCCAGCCCGGAAAGCTCATGGCGTAAAGCCGCCAGGTCGCCGGCGACGCGATTCTGAGCAGCCCGGGCGGCATCGGAACCGACTGAATTAGAATCAGGGCGGCGAGGGCGCAGGCCGGCCGCGCGATCGCGCGCAGATCGGCGCGCGCGATACTCAGTCGCGCGGGCGTCGCGCCTTCGATCCAGAGCCGCGCCATCCAAACGATCAGCAGCGCGAAGGCGCCGATCTCGACCGTCGTGTAGGCCCATCTATGGACCGCGCCGAGCGCCAGCGCGGCGAACGCGACGATCGCGAGCGCGCCGCCCGCGACGATTCCGTCGCACCAGCGCAGAATCGCCGCGCCGCCGCCGGGAAACTCGGCGCGGCCGCCGCTCGGATTCATTTTCGCGCGAAATGCGGCAAACCGGGGAATTGGCTGCGATAGTTCAGGCGAGTTCGTCTTCGTCGCGCCGATTGTCGGCGCCATAGGCGTAGTAATCCTGATGGTAATAATAATGGTAGTCGGGACTATGGAACTTGATTTTGTTGAGCACGACGCCGAGGATTTTGGCGCGCGCGTACTCCAGACGCGCGCACGCCGTGCGCACCTGCTGGCGCGGCGTGGCGGAGCCGTTGGCGACGATTACCACGCCATCGGTGAGCTTCGCCAGCACCATCGAATCGCTGACCGGCAGGACCGGCGCGGAATCGACGATGATATATTCGTAATGGTCGCGCAATTCCGCCATCAACTCGGCCATCCGCGTCGAGTTCAACAGTTCGGTCGGATTCGGCGGCACCGATCCGGAACCGAGGAAGTAGAGCTTGTCGATCTCGGTCGCGCGGATCACGTCCGGCGGCTGGCGGGCTCCCGTCAGCACTTCGGTGAGTCCAAGATGGTTGTCAACGGCGAGTACGCGATGGCAGCGGGCGCGGCGCAAATCGGCGTCGATCAGGAGCACGGCGCCGCCGAGCTGCGCGAGCATCACGGCGATATTGACGGCGGTGACGGTTTTGCCTTCGCGGCTGGTGGCGCTGGTGATCAGAGTGACCTTGGGCGGACCGCCCGCGCGCGACATCAGGAGCGCCGTGCGCAGATTGCGGTAGGCCTCGCCGACGCGCGAGTAGGCGCCATGGGTGGTGACCAGCTCGCGCCCCGGCGGCAGCACCGCCGCGCCGCCGCCGGCCCCGAAATCCAATGGCAGCTCGCGCGGCGCGTAGGCGGTCTTGCCGTTGACGCTGGAGAACTCGGGCACCACGCCGAGGTTCGGCAGGCGCAGATACTGCTCCGCCTCCTCGGGATTCTTGAGCGTATTGTCGAGCATCTCGATGACGAAGGCGGCGGCGAGGCCGAGACCGAGTCCGCCCAGCGACGCCAGCAACAGATCGAGCGCTTTCTTCGGGCTGGTGGGAGCGCCCGGAGCCTCGGCCGAATTGATCACCGAGACGTTGGTGTTGTGGATATCGCCGGAAACCTCGACGTCCTTCATCCGCGTCAGGAGGGCGTTGTAGAGCTCGCGATTGGTATCGACCTCGCGCTGCAGGATCGCGTACTGCGCGGCTGAATCGTTGAGGTTGAGGGTCTCCTGACGCTGGCGGTCCATCTCCGCCTGCAACTCCTTTTCCTTTTCCACGGCTTCGTCGTACTCGGATTGCAGGGCGGTAACTTTCTTCTGCACGGCGACGGCGATCCGCGCCTGCATCTCGTGGATTTGCGCGTCGAGTTTGGCCAGTGGCGGATAACTCGATTTGAACTGGCTGGCGAGCGCGGCATGCTGCGAGTAGAGCGCGTCGAGTTCCTTGTCGACGCTTTTGATTTCCGGGTCGTCGAGCACCGCGGAGAGCGAATTGTAGTCATGCTTGCGGATCAGCGCGACCTGCGCTTCCAGACCGATTCGCGCCACCTGCGCGTGGGTCAGGTCCTTGCTCAGGTCGGCCAGCCGATCGAGCACCACGGCGTCCTTGCCGTCGAGCGAAATCAGGCCCGGGATAATGCCTTTGCGCCGGCGATAGTCGTTGAGCGCGGCTTCGGATTTTTCCAGTTGCTCCTTGACCTCGATCAGCTTGCTCTGCAGATAGCGCTCGGCGTCTTCGTTGGCCGCGCCATGCATCCGGGTCTGCTGGTCTTCGTAGGCGACGATATGGGCGTTGGCGATTTGCGCGGCCAGCGTCGGATCGGACCAACTGAAGCTGATCTTGACCAGATTCGTATCGGGCATCGGCGAGACGCCGAGCGCGCCCAGGTAGGCATGGACGAGGCCGGCCGACACGCCCTGATTTTCGTCGAGGCCGGGCGGAAGCTGCACCCGGAGATGCGGCGCGTGCGCCGCCGGCCGCGCGCTTCCGCTCAAGCGCTCGATCACGCGATCGAAGACGCCGGGCTGCGCGGGCGCGCCGGCGAAGATGGGATTATGTTCCAGGCCGAGCGTTTTGATCACTCCGGCGGCCAGCGCGCGGCTCTCCAGAATCGCGCATTGGGTCTTGTAATACTGATCGGAATCGTTGGCCGCCGCCTCGATCTGCACCAGGTCTTCGAGCGTGTTCGAGCCCCCGCCCTCAGCGGCGGGTTGAATCATGATGGTGGTTTCAGCGGTGTAGATCGGCGTCTCGGTCATCACCTTGATCAGGGTGAGCGTGACCACGCCCGCCAGCACCGCGACGATCAGCCGGTAATGCTTCAGAACGATCCGCCAATAGGTATGGAGGTCGATTAGCGGCTGGCCCTCGTCGACGAAGACCGGCGAGGCTTCGGTTTCGATCGGCGCTTCGATCGGAAGGCCGCCCGAGCGTCGGATAAAGTAGCGTGAAGGTTCCATCAGAAGGGCACCGCCGGTCCCATAACGCCCATCCGCGAGAGAATCTGGTAGAAGATGTATGGGCCGATGCGCACGCTCGAATAGGGTACGTCGATCACGTCGTTGGCCTTGACCGGCAGATCGGGATCATCCCCCTTGGTGACGCGGGCGAGATTGATCCCGATGGTTTCTTTGCTGCCGTCCTTGTTGGTGCGGATGAGAGTGATGTCGGAGGTGTCGGCGGCGTACATCGGCCCGCCCGCCGCGCCGATCGCGCCGAGCACCGTCAGGCCCGAACCCACCTGGAAATAACCGGGCGTCTGCACCCAGCCGACCACCATCACGTTTCCGCCGCCGGGCACGACGATCACGTCGCCAGGCTTGACCGGCATATTGATGTACTTGCCGGCTCCGGTCAGCGAAGTGCTCTTGAGCTTGATCGTCAGCGGATGGACGCCGCGCGGCAGCATACGGAGCGCGTTGGCCGCGATATCCGGCTCGAGCGCGGCGTGCTGTTCGGCCCGCACGCGCTCGGCATGGGCGTTCAGAGCGGCGTTGCCGCCGGGGATTTGGCGGCCCGCATGATGCGGCGCGATTTCGCCGGGCGGGACGCCGGCCGCCGCGGCGTCGGGGTTGGCGCCGGCCGCCGCGGCCCCCGCCGGCAACGGCGCGCCGGAGCCGGCGGAATTGGCGTTGTACGCCACCATCGAGACCTGCCGCGCCATGTTGAGTCCGGCGCCGCTTTGTTCCGGAATCAGGATAAGTTCGTCGGCCGCGGTCGAGGCCAGTCCGCCGGCCTGCGTCAGCGCGTCGAGAATCGTCTCGTTGGGACTGGACAGAATCACCAGACCGGGCCGGTTGACCGCGCCAATCACCGCGACTTCACGGTTATGGTATTCGTTGACGAAGACCGAGGCCTGCGGATTGTACATGAAGCCGTTGAGTTTCTGGTCGAGGGTGGCTTCGAGCTGTTCTTCCGTGAGACCGCCGGCCTGGACCGACCCGACCAGCGGCAGCTCAATCATGCCGCCGGTGGTCACGCGCACTTTGCGATCCTGCAGATCGTCGACCTGCGGGACTGAAATTGTCAGGACGTCGCCCGGGCCGATCGGGTAATCGTCGTTCGACGAAATCTGGCTGGCGCGATCGCTCCAGAGTTTGGCGAGGTCGGGATCGTCAGGTTGGACGGTATCGCCCGCGGAGCCGTCGGCGGCGCTGGCGTGGTCGAACGTCGACGGCCGATCGACGTGCATCGGATCGTTGCCGCCGCATCCGGCCAGAGCCAGTCCGGAGGCGATCAAAAAGATAAACGCCAGTCGGGGAACCATGTTATGCGCCGCGCTCGCGACCGCCGCTACGCATCGCCGGGAATCTTCAGTGAGGACCGTGGTTGACCTCTGCGCGCCGCCGCGCGGCGTCGGCCGCGACCGCGGCGGGGAAACTTCGAGGGCTGTCGGCAGGAAGCCTCCCGCCACCGGGATCGCGGACGACGAGCCGCGTAAACGCCGCCTAAAACGACGACGTTATCGGATGCGTCGTGTCAGTGCGATTGCCGCTCTCCGCCCATCCGATCGCCGCGCCGCCGGCCGCGACGCCCAGTCCAAGCACGCCGATCGACGCCCATTCCGCCGTGGTCAGCGGTCCGGGCGGATCAAGGCAGGTTCCGCCCTGCGTCGCGATCGCGTTCGTGTTGTCGGCCACCTGCCAGTTCACCGCCTGGGTTGCGCCGGCCAGGTTCAGTACGCCCGAACCGCCTTTGAACGCCGGACTTCCCGTGTCGATGAAAAGATCAAGTGTGCCGTTCGCAAGATTATCAATCGAATATTCGCCCTTGCTGCCGGTGGTCGCGGTCCCGAGAACCTTGCCGGCCGAATCCTTCACCGTGATAGTGGCGCCCGCCAGCGGAGCGCCTTGAGCGCTCGCGGCGACTCCACACACGGTCGCGGCCATCGATTGGCCAGCGAGCATTCCGATAGAGACCACGATGGTCAGCATTTTTGAAGATAGGTGTCGCATCGGTCTCTCAACCTCCTCGCGCCTTGCCGTAGCAATCGGGAATGCGTCCGCAGGGCCGCTTCCGGAGCGACTCAGCATCTCGATTCCCTGACCCAAGCCCAGCATCGCTCTGGTTTAACGCGCCCCATCTCGATCAAGCCGCGTCAGAATCCAGAGAGTTTCGCGACCCGCGCGCACCGGTGAGCCACGCTCCGGCAGTCGCCCGGGACCGCGAGGTTTGGTCAGGATTTATCACTGGCATTGGAATGCAGTCAAGCGCGAACCATAGCGACTTTATTCTGTTCATCCGATGTGAGCGCAGACCCACTCGTTCGTGCTTATGGGCAGTCTCTTGATTATGGCCATATTTAGGCCTTATTTGTACGAATAAGCTCTTCCACTGCAAAACTTTCAATCAATTTCTTTTACATCAAATGTTAGGATATTTCATGCGGAAATATGCCTCTGGATGTCCTTCGGATGCGGCTCCGGGCCGTCGCGCCCGCCAAAAACCCCGCTTGCGATCGGCTTCGAAGGGCCTGCGTCGTCGTCCGGACCAGCACTGACGGCGGGCTTCGGTCGCCCTGCGGATCGCTTGAGGTCCAGCCGCGGCGAAAAAAAGGCGGGGACCCGGATGGTTCCCCGCCCTCACCGCGTTGTTCGTCGAGCGGTTTTCGATTTTGAATCAGCCCGCTATTGCGTGATCCATCCCGCCAGGTTCAGCGACAAGGCATTGGTTGCTTTGATCACCGTGCCGGTCATCGTGCCCCATCCGGAGGTGACCGGATTTGGCGTCGGAGTGGCCGAAATGCCCCATCCGCCGCTAACGAGGTCCTTGTCGTGCGTGCCCTGCGGTTTCTTGGCGGAAATTCCAATCACGTGCTTGCACGAGGTTCCGATCAGGTTGAAGTTGGCGGACTTGCCTCCGTTACCGAAAGTCAGCGTGAGGACGCCGACGAACGGATTGCATCGCGGGTTCGGTCCATTACCGACGGTGGGCTCGGTGGCGGGATTCACGCCGTTGTCGACGGTGATGAAAACGTTCGAGATGCTCGCGCCCTTGGCGGTCGTATGGATCGTCACCGGATCGATCTGCTCGCAGGAACAATTGCCGCTACCGCACACGTCAACCCAGCTCGAGACGTTGCAGGCGCCGGTGGTCGTGTCGATATCGCCGTTCGGCGCCGGAATACCCACGCCCTTGATCACCGCCGTGACCGGCTTGGTCGCCGGACCGCCGGGGGCGGCGTGGACGGTCGCCGAGGTCGCGCAAGCGAGCATTCCGGCGATAATCGCCGCTGATAGTCTCCGCATCTTTTTTTGTCCTTTCATTTTCGGAAATGAATCTCCAATGATTGGTCTTTGAATCGATATCAGGTTGATGGCCCGAAAGATTTGCCGTATATCGCCAAAACTCGCCGATGATCTTCAACGCACGCCAGAGCTATGTCAACCGGCCAATCGCGCGTGCAACATTGATATTGCAATAGTATCAATTGGCAAGTCGTAAGCCGAATCAGGGCGCAAAAAAACGGAGGCGAGAGTGATATTTCCCGCCCCCGTTCGCTTGCGACACCGGGTGACGCGATCGCGCCGGCTCGCGCTCCGCCGCCCGTCAGGCCGTGCGGCGCATCAACTCAAGGATATCGTAGCCGGTGATCGCCTTGCTCTTCTGCGACCATTCGCTGAGCTCGGTCGCGCTGACCATTCCGGCCTGCGCGCCCTTCGCGAGGTCCATCAGGCCAATCTTGATCGTCGCCTCGTCGATCATTTCGCCGGTCTTGGGATCGGCCATCGAGCCGCCGCCCTTCTCGTGGTAGTGCTTGATCACGCGCCGGGCCTCGTCGACCTGTTCCTGGCTGGGCGTGAAGCAGGCGTTGCAGATCGGAGCCTGCTGCGGATGGATTACCCAGGTGCCGTCCATGCCGAGGTTGGCCGCGCCCTCATTCTTTTCGCGCAGGCCGCGCTGCAGCTCGGCGATTCGTTCGGGCGAGTCCTCCTTGCGCCACAGCCGGAGATAGACGTTGTCGACCGCGTGCAGGCCGGCGGCCTTGGCCGCGACCACCACCGCCTGCTTCGAGTAATGAAAGTTCTGGTTCTGATTATCGACGATCTCGCGGATGCCGAGATTGGCCGCATAGTCCGCGATGCCGAAAATCAGCCCGGCCATCCGCTCGGAGGCGATCGCGATTTCGTAGGCGTTGATCAGCGCGTGCGGCGTTTCGATCAGCGATTCGATTTGAATCTTGTATTTCCATCCGCCGCGCTGTTCGAGATCGTCGAGCAGCTTCGCGACCGTTTTGATCTCCTCGGGACCGCGCGTCTTGGGCAGGATGATGCCGTGGAAGCGGTTGGGCGCGCCCAGCACGATCGCCTCCATGTCGCCCTTGAAAAACGGCGAATGGATATTGTTCGGCCGCACCGTCACGACCTTCTGGCCGAAGTCGAGCGTGTTGAGCGCCTCGACCATCACCTTGCGGCTCTTCTCGCCCTTGAATTCGTAGGGGCACGCGTCCTCGAAATCCGCCATCACGTGATCGACCGGCGATTTCACTGGATCGGCCGCGTTCTGATGCAGCTTGAGGTTATGGCCCGGATAGGTCATCTCGGTGCGCGGGATGACGATACGATTGCCGTTTTCCAACACGAACATGGCTTAAGCTTTCTCCGCTGTTCAAATCTTGCGAAACGCGGCCGGCGGCCGGCGCGCCGGGCGCAGTCCCGCGAGCGCGATTCTAGCCAGCCTTGACGCCGCTCGGCCAGCGCCGCGAACGCTGGCGTCGGCGCCGCGCGTGCGGATCGGCAGGCGCATGGTCCACTTAACCGAGTACGATCGGTGCGTCAAACAGCAAAGGCGAGCGTCCGTTTGCGTAGCTAGGTAAATAGTTGCCAAGGCTCCGCGTAACCTATAGCCTTTTTGCACTTCAGCGCGCCTCTCCTGAGCGGAACGAGGGCGGCACGAAAAAAGGTTTGAGATGAAGGCGATAGTTTTCGAGCGGCATGGCGGCTGCGAGGTCCTTCAGTATCGCGACACTCCGCAGCCTAAAGCGGGTCCCAACGACGTCGTGATCAAGGTCAAGGCGTCGGCCTGCAACTTCAACGATATCTGGGCGCGGCGCGGTCTGCCCGGCATGAAGATCATCCTGCCGCATATCTCCGGTTCCGACGCGGCCGGCGTGGTGGTCGAGACGGGCAGCGAAGTGCGCAACGTCAAGGTTGGCGACGAGGTCGTCGTCCACTGCGGAATCGCCTGCCGCCAGTGCTACTACTGCACGCGCGGCGAGGAGTTCTTCTGCCCCGACTTCAAAATCTGGGGTTTCCAGACCGGACCGCTCGACGGCGCCCACGGCGAATATTGCAAGGTGCCGGCCGTCAACACCCTCCCCAAGCCGGCCAATCTTTCGTTCGAGGAGGCCGCGACGATTCCGCTCGTGCTGGTCACGGTGTGGCGGATGCTGGTGACGCGCGCGCGGATCCAGGCGGGCGATTTCGTCCTGGTATGGGGCGGCGCCGGCGGCCTCGGCGTGATGGCGATTCAGATCGCCAAGCTCTTCAACGCCCGCGCGATCGCGGTCGCCTCCGCCGACGACAAGCTCGAACTGTGCAAGCGGCTCGGCGCCGAATTTGTCCTCAACCGCAAGAAGCACGACATCTTTCAGGAGGTCCGCCGCATCACCGACGGCCGCCGCGCCGATATCGTCTTCGAGCATACCGGCGCCGACACCTGGCCGGTCTCGATGCAATGTCTGAAGTGGGGCGGCACGATCGTCACCTGCGGCGCCACCTCCGGCTTCGACGCCCATCTCGATATCCGCCTGCTCTGGAACAAGCAGCAGAACTATCTCGGCTCGCATCTCGGCAACAAGGGCGAGTTGATCGACGCGATGCGCTTTGTCGAGTCGGGCCAGATCAAGCCGGTGGTCGGCAAGGTGATGGCGCTCAAGGACCTCGGCGAGGCGCAGGATCTGATGGAGAGCAACGCGGTCGGCGGCAAGATCGCGATCGTTCCGCCGTCCGCCTGACGCGACTGAATTCGCCGGTCGAATCGCACGGGCGCGAGGCGCAAGCCGCCTCGCGCCCGTCGTTTTCCGATTGGCGCGGCGTGCGGAGCCGAGCATTTCGCGATATGAGCCGGCTTCCTCTTGCGGCGCGGCTGTGATTCACTTTTACGCGCGCCAGCGCGGTCAACCATTCGTTTAGGAGCGGGACGCGGAATGAACGACGACAGCGGAAATTCGAACCACCGACTGATAACGCGGCGGCGGATGCTCGGCTTGGGCGCGGCGGCCGCCGCCACGATCGCGATGCCGGGTCTGGCGCTCGCCGACGAATGGATGCGCGTCTATCCGGCGGCGTATCACATGCGACGTTCGCCGAATCCGCGCGGCGCCGACTCCGCAAATCTTCCGTCCGCGGGTTATGCCGCGCCCGTCGCTGATAGCGGAGCGGGGCGCGCGCTGTGGATGTATAATCTCCACACGGACGAAAAGATCAATGTCGTCTATGCCGAAAACGGCCAGTACGATCCGCTCGCACTGCGCGAAATCAACTATTTCTTCCGCGATTTCCGCGCCAACCTGATCAAGCCGATCGATCCACGCCTGCTCGATCTGCTCCACGCCATCCATCAGATGAGCGATTCGGGCAAGCCGTTCAATCTGATTTCCGGCTATCGCTCGCCGCAGACCAACGCGATGCTGGCGGCGCGCAGCGAAGGCGTCGCTCGCCACAGTATGCATATCGAGGGGCGCGCGGCCGATATCAATCTGCCCGGACGCCAGCTTTCGCTCCTCCATCGGATCGCGCTGGCGCTGCGCTTCGGCGGCGTCGGCTACTATCCGCAAGCCGATTTCGTTCACGTCGACACCGGCCGCGTCCGCCATTGGGGCTGACGGCCTCGCTCGTGACGGTTCGCGGCGGGCGTTCGGCGCTGTAATCCGGCGGCCAGGCTTGTTAGGCTCGCGTGCGGGAGGGCGCTTCCGATGGCGGGTCCGCTCGACGGCGTTCGCGTAATCGACGTCACGCAAATGATCTCCGGCCCGATGGCGACGATGACGCTCGCCGATCAGGGCGCCGACGTAATCAAAATCGAACCGCCCGCCACCGGCGATCTGACGCGCGCGATGGGCGGGCGCAGGCGCGGAGTCGCGCCCACCTTCGCCGTCGCGAATCGCAACAAGCGCTCGGTCGCGATCAATCTGAAGGAGCCGCGCGGGGTCGAACTGCTCAAACGGATGGTCGCGCGGGCGGACCTGTTCGTGCAGAATTTCCGCCCCGGCGCCGCCGAGCGGATGGGAATCGGCTACGACGCGCTCCGCGCCGTGCGGCCAAATCTGGTCTACGTCTCGATCAGCGGCTTCGGCGAGCGCGGCCCGTACGTCCACAAGCGCACTTACGATCCGGTGATCCAGGCCTATTCCGGGCTGGCGTCGATCCAGGCCGACGAAACCGGCCGTCCGCGGATGCTTCGCGTGATCGTGCCCGACAAGGTCACCGCGCTCACCGCCGCGCAGGCGATGACCGCGGCGCTGTTCGCGCGCGAACGGACCGGCACGGGGCAGCATGTGCGGCTCGCGATGCTTGACGCGGTGGTCGCGTTCCTCTGGCCCGAGTCGATGCCGGCGTATACCTTTATCAACTCGCCGGCGCCGGCGGTGCGCCCGCCCGGCACGCGTGATCTGGTCTTCCAGACGGCGGACGGCCATATCACCGTCGCGGCCAATTCCGACGCCGAGTGGTGCGCGCTGGCGACCACGCTCGGCCGTCCCGAATGGATCGACGATCCGCGTTTCCGCACGCCGGCCGAACGGATCCGCAACGCCGACGTGCGGCTGGAGCTGACCGCCGCGATCCTGCGCGAGAAAACTTCAGCCGAATGGCTGACGGCGTTCGACGCCGCCGAGGTTCCATGCGCGCCGATCCTGACGCGCGAACAATTGCTCGCCGATCCGCAGGTCGCCGCCAATGAACTGATCGTCGAAGGGGAGCATCCGATCGGCGGTCCGATGCGTCAGCCGCGGCCGGCCGCGCGCTTCGCGGAGACGCCGGCGGAATTGCGCCGCTACGCGCCGGCCCTCGGCGAGCATACCGGCGAAGTCCTCGCCGAACTGGGAATCTCCGCCGCCGAAATCGCCGCGCTGCGCGCCGCCGCCGTGATCGTCTGACCCCCCGCCGAATTCGACGGGCTGGTATTTCGCCCGAGGGATAACCTTACAGCGAAAGAACGGCGGCGAGGATTCGTTTCGCGGACATCAATCGTTAGGGATTCTTCGCTCCGGAAGCCTTCGCTCAGAATGACAAGTATAGTTGTTGTCTGTCGGTCCGGGCGCGACCCACTATTATTCCGAGCGCCCCCCTATCGTTCCGGGCATTTCAGTCCGTCGTTCGGAACATCCCCCATCATCAATTCGAGCGTCGCTCAGCGTCATTCCGGGCATCGCTCTTCGTGATCCCGGTCGCCCCCCTGTGTCATTCCGAGCGTAGCGAAGAATCCCTGTATTCTTTTCGTCGTCAGTTAATAACTTATTGAACGAGTTATTATCCGACGCGGCGGCGCTAGTATTTGCCTTCGACGAGGACGCCGGCGGCGCGCAGCGCGGCGATTTCGTCGGCGTCGCGGCCGAGCAGATCGCGCATCACTTCCTCGTTATGCTGGCCCAGCGTCGCGGCCTCCAGCGGCAGGTCCTTGGGAAACGCGGAAAATTTCAGCGGAAAGCCCGGAATCTCGAATTTCCCCGCGATCCGATCCTCGACCGTGCGGACCGTGCCGCGCGCGCGATGGTGCGGATGATTAACCGTCTCCTCGATCGACAGCACCGGCGCGCTGGGCACGCGATGCTTTTGCAGATGGGCGACGGCGCTGTCGCGATCGGGAAACGTCGCCAGCCAGTCCTCGATCATTTTCACGACTTCCGGGCGATTCGCGAGCCGCCCCGCGTCCGTGCCGAGCCGTTCGTCGTTGACCAGTTCCGGCCGGCCCATCGCGGCGCATAAATCCTTCCAGTGATGCAGGAACGCCATCACCACGACCCATCCGCCGTTGGCTTTGAAGACGCCCGCCGGGCAGATGTAGTTGAGATGGGCGCCCGCGCGAGTCGGCTTGAAGGCGCCGTTGCTGCCGCTGTATTGATGCACGCTGACTTCGTTGCAATGGTAGTAGGCGTCGAGCAGGGCGGCGTCGAGATGTTGCCCTTCGCCGGTGCGGTCGCGATGGCGCAGCGCGGCCAGAATTGCGAGCGCGCCGTGCACTCCCGTGCTGACGTCGCCGAGCGCGACCAGCGGAATATAGGGCTGGCCGTTGTTCTCGCCGATCATCGAAGTGACGCCGGCGTAGGCCTGCGCGATAAAATCATAGCCCGGCAGATGCGACAGCGGCCCGCTCTGGCCGAGCGCGGAAATCGAGCACAGGATGATATCGGGCTTGAGTTCCCGCAGACGCGCGTAGCCGAGGCCCATCTCGTCGAGCGTGCCGGGCTTGAAGTTCTCGACCACGACGTCGGCCTTGGCCACGAGCGCGGCCACCAGCGCCATCCCGCGCGGATCGCGCAGATTCACGCACAGGCTCTTTTTGCCGAGGTTCTGCTGGACGTAATAGAGGCTGCGTTCGTTGCGCAGTTTCGAGATATTGCGGACCAGGTCGCCGCCGGGAGCGGCTTCGACCTTGATCACCTCCGCGCCCATCTCGGCGAGCATCCGCGTGCAGGTGGGACCGGCCAGCGCGCGGGTCAAATCGAGCACGCGCAGATCGGTCAGGACGTGTTGATGAGGATTCGGCATAAATTCAACCGGACCTTGGAAACAAAAGTATCGGGCTGTATAGCAGACGCCGCGCGTGACCGCTAACCGACGCCGAGCATCGCGCGCGCCTCGGCGGGAGCGGCGGGTTCGCGTCCGCAGGCGCGGGCGAGCGCGACGATCCGTTCGACCAGTTGGGCGTTGGTGGGCGCGTCGAGTTGGGCGTAGGGATAATCGCCCAGACCGATCGCGATATGGCCGCCGCGTTCGATCGCGGCGCCGGCGAGCGGAAACAGATTGCCGCCCGCGCACATCACCGACCACGGCATCCGCGGCGCGTCGGGAATAAAGTCCGCCATCGCCTCGAGG
>JAJXYM010000299.1 GCA_021780585.1 Deltaproteobacteria bacterium | reverse complement strand
TCGGGCGCGGCCGAAGGCGCGGTGATCCGCTCGGTCAAGCGCTACATGGGATTGGGCGGCGCCGAACTGGACGCGGACGAACGCCGGCGCTACGCCTTCGCCGATCTTTCCGGCCCGGTGGTGCGCTTCCAGATTGGCGCGCGGACCTTCACGCCGCCGCAAATCTCGGCCGAAATCCTGCGCGCGCTCAAACGCCGCGCCGAGGCCGCGCTGGGCGGCGAAAAAGTCGAACGGGTGGTGATCACGGTTCCCGCCTATTTCAACGACGCGCAGCGCCAGGCGACCAAGGACGCCGGCCGCCTCGCCGGGCTTGAAGTCGTCCGCCTGGTGAACGAGCCGACCGCCGCGTCGCTCGCCTACGGCCTCAATCAGCGCACCGAGGGGCGCGTCGCGGTGTACGATTTCGGCGGCGGCACCTTCGATATCTCCATCCTCAATATCAAGGGCGGCATCTTCGAGGTGCTCGCGACCAACGGCGACACCCATCTGGGCGGCGACGATCTCGATCAGGCGATCGTCGCCGAACTGCTGGCCGAGTCGCCGCCGGAGTTGCGCGCCGACCGCCGCGTATGGAACAGCGCCCGCGCGGCGGCGGAGGCGGCCAAACGCCGTCTGAGCGAGGCCGAGAGCGTGGAGCTCCGCCTCGACCTGCCCGGCCGCGCGCTCGTTCGCACCCTGACCCGCGCCGATTTTGAACGGATCGCCGCGCCGATCGTCGAACGGACGATCGAATGCTGCCGGCGGGCGCTGGCGGACGCCCGGCTCGATCCGGCCGTGATCGACGCCGTGGTGCTGGTGGGCGGTTCGACGCGCGCGCCGATCGTGCGCCGGCGGGTGGGGGAATTTTTCCGCCGCGAACCGCTCTGCTCGCTCGATCCAGACGAGGTCGTGGCGCTTGGCGCCGCCGTGCAGGCGGGCGTCCTGATGGGCGCGCAGGGCGACCTGCTGCTGCTCGACGTCGTGCCCCTGTCGCTCGGAATCGAGACCATGGGCGGGATGATGGAGCGGCTGATCCATCGCAACTCCGCGATTCCGACCAGCGTTGCCGAGGGGTTCACCACCGCCGTCGATAATCAGACCCATGTTGACGTGCACGTGCTGCAGGGCGAGCGCGAGATGGCGCGCGATTGCCGCAGTCTCGCGCGGTTCAAGCTCGGCCCGCTCGCGCCCGCGCCGGCGGGAGTGCCGCGGATCGAAGTCACTTTCCTTATCGACGCCAACGGGATACTGAATGTCACAGCGCGCGATCAACGCACCGGCCGCGAGCACTCCGTCGACGTCAAGCCGAGCTACGGCCTGACCGACGCGGAGATCGAACGGATGCTCGAGGAGTCGATCGACCTCGGCGAACAGGATCTCGAGGAGCGGATGCTGATCGCGGCGCGCAACGACGCCGACCAGATCTTGGCCGCGCTCGCGAAACAATTGGGCGAGTACGGCGAGTTGGTTGGCGCGCAGGAGCGGCGGCGGATGGAGGAGGCGGCGGAGCGTCTTGGCGCGGCGCGTCCCGGGACCGATCGCGAGCTGATTTCCCGCCTGGTCGAAGAACTCAACGAGGCGTCGACGCCGTTTGCCCAGCGGATCATGGATCAGGCGATCCGGATGGCGCTGGAGAAGAAATCAATTGATGAAATGTCTTGACGAAATAATCGCGGAGGTGTATATTCTTGCGCCTTATCCCGGCAAACCCCTCCGCGCCGCTTCATGTAAAGGAAGGGTTTAGAAGTTATGGGACTCAAGTGGGACCAGGCGGAAGAAATTGCCGAGGTTCTGGCTGAGAATCATCCGGGACTTAACCCGCTGCAGGTGCGCTTCACCGATCTGCGCCAATGGGTGATTGATCTCGACGAGTTCGGCGACGAGCCGTCAGCCTCGAGCGAAGGCAAGCTCGAGGCGATCCAGATGGCGTGGCATGAGCTGTATCGGGAAAACGGTGGTGATTGAATAAGGTGGCGACGGGTTTCGTCTTAAAATTCGAGGATTTCAGCTTAAAATTCAAGGTGGAGGGGCGGGAGCGATGAGGGCTGAACAGGGAGCAAAAATGCAGGAAAAGGAAACTCTGGACGAGAGATTGCCGGGACTGTTCGAACCGGACACCCTCTTGCCCATCCAGTACTTCGAGGCGATGCGCAAGAAGCATCTGCTCGAAGGCGAAAAGCGGCTGGTGCTGAGCGTGCTCGAGGACGCGGTCGAATGCTTCATGAAGTGTATCGACTCGCCCACCAGCAAGGGTCAGCGGCTGTACCGCGACGCCGACGAATGGATCGCTCTGGAAGACCGCCATTGGGTCTTCTCGTTCGATAACGTCTGCGACATGCTCGATATCAATCCCGCCTATCTGCGGCGCGGATTGCAGCGCTGGAAGGAGCGCAAGCTGGTCGCGATCGAACAGGCCAAGGCGGCGCGGGCCGAAGCGGCGGCGTGGGCGGAGGCCAATCCCGCCGCGGTGGAGACTCCCGCGGCGGAACCGGCGCCGGTCGCGGTCAAGCCGGTCGAGGCGCCCAAAGTGATGACGCCGCTGACCGCCAAAACCGCGAGCCATCGGCCGGTCAAGCATAAGACGGCCACCGTCGTCCGTCCGGCGGCGCGCGATCTGCGTAAGGCGCGCGCCTGAGCGCGCGTCCCGCGGGCGCGGCCGGGCGACGCCGGCCGCCGCACAATCTCTCCGTAGGTTCATTCTGACGCCAGCGTGAAGGCGGTCCCTCGGGACCGCCTTCGGCGTTTTGGCGCCGTGCTGGTCGTTTCGTGCATGGCCGTGCCGCCTCCGGGCCGGGCGCGATTCGCCGCCTCCGGCCCGCGTGGGTCGCCCTGGCCGGCGCAATCGGCCGAACCGACGTTTTGCGTCATGCGTCGACGCTTACGTTCATCCGGCGCGCGTAATCCTTACATGTTCGCGCCGGACTCCGCCGTCGATTGGTGTAAATCCCGCGTGAAATGGCCACTTTTCGCGCCCCGCGCCGTCGGCATGCTTGATGCTGCCACTGATTTTCAGGGAACGCGCGCCTGAGGTCGACGTAAACAGAGTCAGGCCACGATGCGTTTCACGGACAGGAGGCGTCCGGCGATGTTGGCGAAAAAGACGATAGTGGCGGCGGTCTTCTCGATGGTCGTGGCGGTCGCGATGACGGCGCTGCCGACCCGCGCATTGGCCCATGATTGGGACGACGGCGGAGGATACGGCCAGCGCTGGCAGGGCAATCCGGGATGGAATCGCGGATGGGGCGACCATGACGGCTGGCGGAATCGGGGCGGCGATCGCGACGACTGGCGCGGTGGTCCGGGATGGCAGGGCAACGGATGGGGGCGCGGCGACCGCGACGGCGACCAAGGCGGCGGTTGGTACAGCCGCTCGTACGGCGGCGGCTACGGTAATGCGCCCTACAATCGTCCGCTGATTCCGGGCACGGTCGACGGGATGGTCAATCCGCGTAATCCGCGGCTGAGGTGGGCGTGCGACGGCGGCGGCCATCATTGCCATTGGGCGCCGAATCCGCAAGCTCTGGGCGGCTACAACTATAATTACGGCGCCTATAACAATCAGGGCGGATATAACCCCGGCTACGGCCAAAGCCCGGCGCTGGGCGCACTCGGTTCGCTTGCCGGACCGTTGCTCGGCATGCCGATTCGGTAACGATGCGGCTGGGCGATGGAATCGCCCGGCCGGATCATCGGGCGCAATCTCGAACGAATCGATCAGACCAGCGCCCCGCCAATCCGGGCGGGGCGCTTTCCCGAAGGCGGGCGGGACGCCGCGCGATTAAGTCCTCAAGCGCGGTTCGCGATGAATCCGCCGGTAATGGCGCGTCGCGCCGCCCACTTGCCTGACGCGGCGGCTGATTTTCAGGAAACGCAAATTCTGGACAGACGTAGATAGAGAC
>JAJXYM010000064.1 GCA_021780585.1 Deltaproteobacteria bacterium | reverse complement strand
GTCGCCGCCGCGCATGTTAGATCGACGCCCGGAGGTATCGATGGACGTACGACTCGAACCCGCCGTGGTGCGCGGCTTCCGTTTCGCCGGCGTCGCGGCCGGCCTGCGCAACGAACCCGGCCGCAAGGACCTCGGCGTAATCGCCGCCGATTCCGCCGTCGCCGCCGCCGGCGTCTTCACCACCAATCGCGTCAAGGCCGCTCCCGTGCTGGTCGCCCAGGCGCGATTGCGCCGCGGCCGGCTGCGCGCGGTCGGCGTCAATTCCGGCTCCGCCAACTGCTTCACCGGCAAGCCCGGCCTCAAGCTCGCGCAGGATTCCTCCGCCGCGCTCGCCGCGGCGCTCGGATGCGCGCCGGAGCTGGTCGCGCCCTGCTCGACCGGCGTGATCGGCCTGCCCTACGAGCTCGCCAAATATCGCGCCGGCGCCGAGGCCGCCGTCGCCGCGCTCGCGCCGGACGGACTCGCGGATTTCGCCCGCGCGATCATGACCACCGATACGCATCCCAAGGTCGTCTCCGCCACGCTCCGGCTCGGCGGCAAGCGGGTGACGTTCGCCGGCTGCGCCAAGGGGGCCGGCATGATCGAGCCGAAGATGGCCACGATGCTCGCCTTTATCATGACCGACGCCGCCGTCGCTCCCGGCGCGCTCAGGCAAACGTTACGCGCCGCGCTGCCGCACAGCTTCAACGCGATCACCGTCGACGGCGACATGTCGACCAACGACACGCTGCTCCTGATGGCTTCCGGAGCCGCCGGGAACGCCCCGCTCGAAGGGCGCGATCTGGCGCGCTTCGGCGCCGCCGCCGCCGCGGTTTCCGCCGCGCTCGCCCGCGAGCTGGTGCGCGACGGCGAGGGCGCGACCAAGCTCGTCACGGTCGAGGTGCGCGGCGCGCGTTCGGCCGCCGACGCCGATCGCGTCGCCCGCCAGATCGCCAATTCACCCCTGGTCAAGACCGCCTTCTTCGGCTGCGACCCCAACTTCGGCCGTATCCTGATGGCGGTCGGCAAGGCCGGCGTCGCCATCGATCTCGACCGGATCGAGGTCGCGCTGGGCGGAATCAGGCTCGCCAGCCGCGGCGCGCTCCATACCGCGGCGCTCGCGGAGGCGGCCCGGCGGATGCGCGAGCGCGAGTTCACGCTCACCGTCGATCTCAAACTGGGCCAGAGCGCGGCGCGAATCATGACCTGCGATCTGAGTTTCGACTACGTCAAGATCAACGCCGAATATACGACCTGAAGTCGGACGGAGCGGCGATCCGAATGCCTCAATTCATCACCGTCGCGCGCCGCGGCGAAATTCCCGAGGGCCGCGCCAAAGTCGTCGATATCGGCGGCCGCGCGGTCGCGGTCTTCAACGCCGCCGGCGATTTCTATGCGATCGCCAACGCCTGCCTGCATGAGGGCGGTCCGCTTGCCGAGGGCGACGTTTACGGCGCCCGCGTGATCTGTCCATTGCACGGATGGGAATACGATCTGACCACCGGCGCGAACGTCGACGATCCGACGATGAAGCTCGGCTGCTATCGCGTCCGCCTTGCGGGCGACGCTATCATGATCGAAATCGCGGATGCGGCCGATTGAGCCGGCGCCGGCATTGCGCTGGCGCCCCGCTTGAATCGCCGTATCCGCGCGAATTAAGCTTTTGCCTTTGATGCCGCGTCGAAAAATCATTGGAAGAGACCGCCGTTGATGGCCCCGGCGCATCGGAGCTCGTCCGGCCGGCTGCCGGATTTTCTCGGCGTCGGTCCGCCGCGCGCCGCGACCTCGTGGCTCGACGCGGTGCTGCGCGGCCATGTCGGCCTGCCGCGCGAAATCAAGGAAGTCGATTTTTTTATCGAGAACTACGCGCGCGGAATCGAGTGGTACAAGAGCTATTTCGCCGATTGCGATCCCAATCTGCCGTGCGGCGAAATCTGCCCGAGTTACTATTCCCCGCTCGGCCGCGAACGAATCGCGAAAGACCTTCCGGATTGCAAAATTATCTGCACCTTCCGCGATCCGGTCGAATGGCGCTACTCGTTCTATAAGCTCGCGCTGCGCAACGCCTGGACGCGCGACGACTTCGAAACCTGGATCGCGAAAAATCCCGGCCATACCCATGACGGACTGCGCGCATGGTTCGACGCCTTCGGCCGCGACCGCGTCCTCGTGCTGATTCACGACGATCTCGAACGCGACGCGCAGGCCTATCTCGACCGCGTCTGCCGCTTTATCGGAATCGCTCCGGTCGCGATCGCTGAATCGCCCGTCGGCGCCCGCAAGGTCAACACCTTCAGCGCGCCGCCGCGCAGCCAGGCCCTCGCCCGCCGCGCGCGCAAGCTGCGCGACTGGCTCAAGGCGCGCGAGGCCTATCGCACGATCAATCTGATCGGCCGCGCCGGGTTGTGGCGTTACTGCTTCGAGGGCGGCGACGAATTCGCTCCGCTCGCGCCCGCGGTCGAAGCGCGTCTGCGCGATCGTTTCCGCCCGGAGGTCGAGGCGCTCGAAGCGCTGATCGGCCGCGATCTTTCCGCCTGGAAGCGCGCCGCCGACGCGGACCCGGCGCAGCGCCGGGCGCCGGGCTAGCGCGCGGCCGCGGACCGCGACGAGTCGCCCGCGATGGCGCACGTATCAGCCATAATTCCCGTCTACAACGGCGCCGCGACCGTCGCCGAGGCGATCGCAAGCGCGCTCGCGCAGACCCGCGCCGACCTCGAAGTGATCGTCGTCGATGACGGCTCGACCGATTCCACGCCCGCGATTCTTGACCGCTTCGGCGATCGGATTCGCGTCATCCGCCGCCCCAACGGCGGCATCTCCGCCGCGCGCAACAGCGGCGTCGCGGCGGCCACGGGAGAATATCTCGCCTTTCTCGATTGCGACGATCTGTGGGAACCCGCCCTCGCCGAACGCTCCGCCGCCGCCCTCGACGCCCATCCTGAATGCGTGCTCGCCTATACCAATCTCGCCGTGATCGACAGCGACGGCCGCGACCTCGGCTCCGCGCTGATCGGACCCGGCCTCGACCACGCGCCGGCGCTCGACGAAATGCTCGCGCGCCTATGGCCGATCATGCCGAGCGCGGTGATGGTGCGGCGCTCCGCCTTCGACGCCGCCGGCGGCTTTTCCGAGGAGTTCCGCTCCTACGGCTTCGAGGACGTGATCTTCTGGCTGCGCCTGCGCGAGCTCGGCCCGTTCTGGTTTATCCCGGAACGGCTCGTGCGCTGGAGATTCTCGCTGTTTCCGCGCCCGCTCAAGACCGGATGGAATCGTCCGGACGCGGTCGCCACCTTCGACCGGATTCTGCGCGAACGCTACCACGTCGGCGCCGAGCGGCTGCTCGCGGGACGCGCGCGGGCCAGCCGCAGCATCCTCGGCTATATCGGCCTGCGCGCGCTCAACGCCGGCGATCGCGCGGCCGCGCGCGAGGCCTTCCGCCGCGCGCTGTCGCTCGATCCGTGGCGGCTGCGCAACCTGATGCGCTACTTGCGCACCTTTTTGCCGACCCCGCTGGCGCGCGCGCTCTCCGGCCGCACGGGAGCCGCGCGCTGACGCCGGCCGGCGTCCGTTTCCGCGATGCGCATTCTAATGGCCGCCGAGGATTTCGGCGCGATCGGCGGAATCCAGGAACTGGTCGATCATCTGGCCGTCGAACTGCTCGCGATGGGCCATCAGGTGGAAATTTTTTCGACGCCGCACGTCACGCCCGGTCTCGAACGCACCCCCGCCGCGCGCGCCGCAATCGTTTACGCCGAAATACCCGGCCGCAAGGCCGTTTCGATTCGCCATCCGGAACGTCTTTGGCGCCAGCCGGTCGCGGTCGAACTAATCGCCCGAATTCGCGCTTTCCGTCCCGATCTGGTCAATTCGCATCTCTGGACCTGGGACAAATTCCTGACCGTCGCCG
>JAJXYM010000001.1 GCA_021780585.1 Deltaproteobacteria bacterium | reverse complement strand
AATCGTCCGGGCCGCGCCGGGCTTGGCCGAATCGGGCTGCGGCGGGCCGAAGCCCTCTTGCACAGGCGCGGGCGCGCTCGCGCCTGGAAAACGCGCGGCCCCTTGCCGCGGCGGTCCCCCCGGACGCGCCCCGGTGGTCGTCGCGGGACGTGGCGCGGGCGCCGGCTTGCGCAGATCGATTTTGCCGAGCACCTTGGGGCCGCGCTGGCCGTCGTCGAGACTGGGCGCGGCCTTATGCGCGGCTCCGGTCAAATTGATCGTCCGGCCCGGTTCGCCGATTTCGCCGGACGGCCTTTCGGGACGGCGCAATTGCGGCGCGCCGGCTCCGGAAGAGAGGGTGCGAATCGTGGTGTTGTCACGCAGCGGTCCGCCCGCCGGCATCCCGCCCGGACGAAACTGGCCGGCGGCGGCGGTCGGACGCGAAATTTGCGGAGCGCCCGCGCGGGGCGGTCGCGCTTCGCCCTGGCGGCCCGGCGCGGGGGCCTTGCGTTCGGCCTGAACCTGCGCGGACGGCGCGGCGCGGGGCGTCTCGACGCCGGACGCGGCGACGGAAGCTTCCTTCGCCGCCTCCGGCGCCGCTACGACCGTTTCCGCCGCGTGCGCGGCGGCCGCCGGCGCCTCCGCGGTGGGCGCGACGGAGCCCGTTTCAACTTGAGGTTCGACGGGCGCGGCGGCCGCTTCAACGGCGCCGGCCGGCTCGCTGACGGCCGACTCGAGTTCAGGCTCGGGCAATTCCGGCGCCGCCTCGAGCGGCGCTTCGAACACCGGCGCGACAAATTGTTCTTCGCCGGCGGCCGATTCGACCTCGAAATGGAATACTTCGCCGGGCGCGGCCGGGGTCTCGATCGCCCCCGCCTCGGGCTCCGCATGACGCCGGCGCACGACGGTGGCGTTGAGCCGTTTTTCAACCGCCTTGCCGGCGCTGGTTTCGACGATCTTCTCGCGGCGCAGGATTTCAGCGCGATGGGCCTGCTGGTCGAGATCGGCGCGAACCCGGTCGGTCTCGTCCTGGCTGAGCAGGCTCGATTCCGAATGGGCGTGCGGCAGGTTCAGACGCGCGCAACTCGCCAGCACCTCGTCGAGCGAGACGCCCCATTCATTCGCCAATGTTTTAATCCGCTTTCGCGCCATCTTGTCTATCTTATTCCAACCGGGCGCCGCTGACCAGTCGCGCCCGCAATGCCAACGTCAATGCGATACGCTCGGCGCGGCCAAGCCGCCGGCGCAGTGAACGAAATTCGCGCTCTTTACCGCGTGCGAACAGATCCAAACATGCTTCCCGCCGATGCAGATAGCCGCCGCGTCCCGGCGCATGCGCGGGCGCGTCGTCGAGTCGCACGCCGCGCCCGTCGGCCACCAGCCGCGCCATTGCGTCCCGCGCGTCCGTCCGCAGGCATCCGAGACAGGTGCGCATCGGCCTATGATTTGACCTCGGCATCGGGCGTCTCCGGCGCCGCGGCTGGAACGCCGGACCCGGGCGTTCCAGCGGGTTGTTCCACTTCGTGCGCGGCCTCGCCCGCCTCGTCGGCGCCGGCCGCGGCGGCGGCGGCTTCGATCGCGGCGGCCTCGGCTTGAGCGGCGGCTTCGGCCTGAGCGCGCTCCTCCTGGAGCCGGCGCTTGGTCGCGACCCATTCGCGCGCCGCATGAATCAACTGTTTCGCGCGTTCGGGGCTGATACCCTCGACCTCGAAGGACTCCTCATTGGCCTCGGACAATTGCTCGGCGGTGCGGAAGCCCCATTGGTAGAGCAGTTCGGCGTTGATATCGCCGATACCGGGGATGGCGTTGAGCGAGGCGCGCGCGGCGCGGGCTTCCTCTTCAGCTTCGGAGTCGCTGCGCACGTCGAGCTTCCATCCGGAGAGCCGATGGGCCAAACGGACGTTCTGGCCACGCTTGCCGATCGCGAGCGAGAGCTGATCGTCAGGCACGATCACCTCCATCGCGTGCTCTTCCTCGTCGATAATCACCTTGGAAACCTTGGCCGGGGCGAGCGCGCGGCAGACCAGCTCGGCCTGATCGTCGGTCCACGGCACGATATCGATTTTTTCGCCGCGCAATTCCTGCACCACCGATTGCACGCGCGTGCCCTTCATCCCGACGCAGGCGCCGACCGGATCGACGTCGCTGTCCTTGGAGTAGACGGCGACCTTGGCGCGTCCGCCGGGTTCGCGCGCGCATTGGCGAATCTCGACGATCCCTTCGTAAATCTCCGGCACTTCCTGCTCGAAGAGCTTCATCAGGAAGAAGTTCGCGGTGCGCGACAACACGATCGACAGGCCTTTTTCCGACAGATCGACGTCAAGGATGAGCGCGCGGATGCGGTCGCCCTGGCGATAGCGCTCGTGCGGAATCTGCTCCTTCTCGGGCAGGATCGCCTCGGTGCGGCCGAGGTTGACGATCATGTTCTTGCGCTCGAAGCGCTGCACGATACCGGAGACGATTTCGCCCTTGCGGTCCTTGAATTCGTTGAAGATCTGTTTGCGTTCGGCGTCGCGAATATGCTGGATGAGGTTTTGCTTGGCGGCCTGCGCGGCGATTCGCCCCATCGTCGCGGTGTCGAGCTTAATCAGGATTTCGTCGCCAACCTGGGCCTCCGGATCGTATTTGGCGCGCGCATCCTCGACCATCACCTGCGCGGCCGGCGTCTCGATCGTCTCGACCACCGTCTTGATCTCGAACAGCTCGATTTCGCCCAACTCCGCGTTGAAGCGCGACTCGATATTGCAGTCGGCCCCGAAGGTGCGACGGGCGGCCGAATGCATCATCTCCTCGACCGCGTTGATTACGATCGACTTGTCGATCCCCTTTTCCTTCGAGACCGATTCGATAACCCGGTTCAGATCGCCCGCCATACCGCCTCCCGCCGCCGCGATACGCCGCGCGCCGCCGGACCCATCCGGCGCGCCGCTGGCGCGAATCGCGTTCGTTTAGTCGAATTTATGCTCGTAGTTCGCTCCCTGGATTTCGTCGAAGCTGAAGCGCTTCGGGCTATGGCTCTCCTCGTCCTCAAGTTCGATACCGTCCGCGCTGACGCCGGTAAGCTCGCCGTAAAACACCTTGCGGCCGTCGCGCGCATTATGCGCGCGCACGCGAATCCGGCGGCCGCGATGCGCCTCGAAGTGCTTCAGTTTGGTCAGCGGCCGGTTGATCCCCGGCGACGCGACCTCCAGCAGATAGCGCCCCTCGATCGGATCGTAAACGTCGAGCAGATCGCCGAGCATCGGACTGAGCGTCTCCAGATCGCTAAGCGCGATTCCACCCTCCGGCCGATCGACCAGCAGGCGCAGCAATGAACTGCGCGCGCCCTTGCGGAATTCGACGCCGACCAGCTCGTAGCCCTGTTTTTCGATATGCGGCTCCAGCAATTCGACGACCTTTTTCGCCACCGGATTCAGTTGCAACACCATCACCGGCCGTTTCCCCAACGGTTCGCCCGCAGGACCGAATCAAGGAGCGGAAATGTTCCCAGGAACAAGCGGCGAACCAACAAAAAAGTGGGCATCGGCCCACATAATCAATCTAACACCGAAATGGCCCGCCGACAAGGCGGTTTCTCGCCGAACCCGATGGCGGCCGTTCAGGTGTGGCGCAGCCCACGGACGATTTCCGCCCGCGCCGGTTGCCTGCCGTACATCAGGATACCGACCCGGTAGATGCGCCACGAGAGCCCGATCATCACATGAACCGACAGTATAAGCGTAACCATCGCGACCCCAACCCGCCATCCCGCCGCGCCAGCTTTCCCGCCTGCGCGTCCGCGACCACTTGCTTGAACGCGCCCCCCCACGCCAGCTCGCGAGCCGAATGCGACCCCGCCATGCCGGCTTTATGCGGCTCTATCGCAACCTGTGATGGCTTTAGTCGACGCCGATGCGCTTCCGCCGTCCGTTAGC
>JAJXYM010000153.1 GCA_021780585.1 Deltaproteobacteria bacterium | reverse complement strand
ACGACGGACTCATTTTGATCGGCGTCCACGGCCTGCAGATTCTCTGGCCCGACGGCACGCGCGAGATGACGGCGGGAACATCGCGCGCGGATCTGGCGCGGGTGCGCGCATGGACGGCGGCCAACGTCCCGCGCGGCCAGGGTTTCCTGATCGAGGACAAGGAATTTTCGATCGCGCTTCATTACCGCTGCGCGCCGCCGGAAATCGCGCCCGGGATTCGCGACGCCTTCAGCGCTTTCGTCGCCCGGGAAACGCCGGCGCTGACGCTCTCGCCCGGCAAATGCGTAATCGAGGCGCTGCCAAAAATCGCGGGCAAGGGTCATGCGATCCGCGCGCTGATCCGCCGGTTCGGCGGCTTCACGCCGGTCTGCTTCGGCGACGACGTGACCGACGAAGAGGCGTTCGCGGCGGTCGGCGCCGACGGATGGACCGTGATGGTGGGAGCGGCGCGGCGGAGCGCGGCGCGCTATCGGGTGGAGTCGCCGGGCGCGGTCGTCCGCGCGCTCGGGGAACTTGCGGCCGCAATCGACTCACTCCCCCCTGTCGTCAGTTCCGGCTGATTCCGCCCGCGATCGCGCGCAAATCGCCCGTCGCGGCCACGCGGCGCGCGACGGGCGGGGGCGTTAACGGGCGGCGGGCGTTTCGTGCCATGATTCGGCGGCCGGAGCCGCGCGGTCGCGCGCGCCCGCGAACTTCACGGGGAGGATACCGTCATGGGTCTGCCGAACGGAGTTCATCACATCGCGATTTGCACCAAGGACATCAAGCGCCAGATCGAGTTCTACAGCCAGGTGGTGGGGATGGAACTGGTCGCGCTCTACTGGATGCACGGCGTGGACCGGACCTTCCACGGCTTCGTCCAGATGGGGAACAGCTCGATCGCCTTCGTGCAATCGCAGGAGATCGGCGAGATTCAGCCGGTCATGGGCGTGTCGCATCCAGCCTGGACGGCGGCTCCGGTGGCGGCGGGCGTGATGCAGCATCTGGCGCTCAACGTTGACACCGAGGCGGATTTGCTGGCGATTCGCGACCGCGTGCGATCGCACGGCTATTGGGTGATGGGTCCGATCGACCATGGTTTCTGCAAGTCGATCTATCTGGCCGCGCCCGAGGGGCTCATGCTCGAATTTTCGACCTCCGAGGGCAAGCCGATCGACGCCGAGGCGTGGATCGATCCCGAAGTGGTGAAGCTGGCGGGAATCTCGCCGTCGGATCTGAAGCGCTTCAAGAATCCGCCGGCGTTCGAGTCGCAAGGCGGCGTGGTCGCGCAGCCCAAGCCCGATCCGGCGAAGCCGATGATGCAATTTCCGCCGGGACGCGAGCGGATCTATCAGATGTCCGACGAGGAGATCACGCGCCGTTTGAGCGAGACGACGCCGCCGGTCAACGTCAAGCGCTAGCGCCGCGGCTTTCAGAACGGGGGATTCTTCACTTCGTTCAGAATGACAAGAGTGGACGCTCGGAACGATCACGCGGAAGCCCGCAATGACGACGAACGGCGCCCCGCAATGACGAACGGCATCCGTAATAACGGAAAGCGTCAGCGCTGACGAAACGCGCGCGGGAATTGAGGCCGGCTTGCGGCGAACAATCGAAAGCAAACGGGGCGAAGTCATAGAAGGCTTCGCCCCGTTGGGTTTGGATGATCGTCGCGGAAGCGTCAGGAACCGTTACGCATCGCGCGGACGAGGATTTCCGCGATTTCGGGCCGGGTATATTCGGCGGGCGGCGCATGGCCCGCCCGCAGCATCTCGCGCACTTTCGTGCCCGAGAGCAGCAGCCGGTCGGCGTCCGTATGCGGACAGGTTTTGTACGACGCCATCCCGCCGCATTTGCCGCAATAGAAGGTGTTTTCGAAGTTGAGCGTGGTGATGCCGATTTCGCCCGGCGCGTAACGATCGAAGATTTTCTGCGCGTCGTAGGTGCCGTAGTAATTGCCGACGCCGGCATGATCGCGTCCGACGATAAAGTGGGTGCATCCGTAGTTGCGCCGGATGATCGCGTGCAGAATCGCCTCACGCGGACCGCCATAGCGCATATGCGCCGGCATCACGGAGAGCATCGCGCGCCCCTGCGGATAATAGAGGTCGAGCAGCACCTTGTAGGTTTCCATCCGGATTGCGGCGGGAACGTCGTCGCCCTTGGTTTCGCCAACGAGCGGATGAAGCAGCAATCCGTCGCAGATTTCGAGCGCGGCCTTCTGGATATACTCGTGCGCGCGATGGGTGGGATTGCGGGTCTGGAAGGCGACAATCCGGCGCCATCCGAGTTCGCGGAATTTCGCGCGCGTCTGGCGCGGGTCGAGCCGATATTCGAGAAAGGTACGGCCGGGAATCTCCGCGAGCAGCGCGACCGGTCCGGCAACGCACCATGACGGCGTCGAGGTGACGTTTTTGGCGCCCGGATGAGCGTCGTCGGCCGTGCCGAAAACCGCCTCGGCCTCATGTTTGCGGTCGACGCGGTAGATTTCGGCGATTTTCAGGGTCGCCAGCCGCGCCCCGTCCTCGGTGGCGAGCGCAATCTCCTGACCGGCTTTCAATTCGCGCGCCGCGGCCTCGCCGACGCCCAACGTGATCGGAATCGACCACGGCGCGCCGCTGGCGAGCCGCAGATCGTCGCGGCTGCGCAGGTAATCCGCCTCGCCCATGAAGCCGGTCAGCGGCGAAAAGGCGCCCGACGCGAGCATCTCGAGGTCCGCCAGCTCGCGCGCGCCGATCGTCACGCGGGGAAGCTTCGCGGCGTGCGCGCGCAGGGCTTCGCGTTCGGCGGCGGGAACGTTGCGGTCGACGAGCTCGCCGCCGCCATGCGCCGTGATCGGATCGTTGGCCACGGAACTCATCGCGCCACCCCATTGCGGATCAACCGCTGCGCTTCGAGCGCGTCGAGCAGTTTGCCGAGGCTTTGATCGTGCGATTCGCGATCGGTTTCGACCACCAGTTCAGGGCTGAACGGCTCCTCGTAGGGATCGGAGACGCCAGTGAAATTCTTGATTTCGCCGGCCAGCGCCTTTTTGTAGAGGCCCTTCACGTCGCGCTCGGCGAGCACCGGGATAGGGCATTTGACGAAAACTTCGAAGAACCGCTCATGCATCCCGCGCACTTCGTCGCGAATTTCGCGATAGGGCGAAATCGCGGCCGAAATGGCGATCACGCCGTTGCGCGCCAGCAACCGGCAGACCCATCCGATACGCCGGATATTGGTGTCGCGGTCCTCTTTCGAAAAGCCGAGGCCCTTGGAGAGATTGGTGCGAACTTCGTCGCCGTCGAGAATTTCGACACGATGGCCGCGACGGCGCAGCTCTTCGGCCGCGAGATTGGCCAACGTTGATTTACCGGCGCCAGAGAGGCCGGTGAACCATAGGGTGAAACCTTCGCTCATGGTGAAAGGACGTCGCTCCTGAATAGATTACTTGATGAGTCTGATAAGTTATCTAAATGCGCCCACATACGCAACCCCCGACGGTGCTAATTCGGAGGCTTATCGGCGGGGTCAAATTCGCCGGTCGGAGCGTCCGCCAAGCGCGCGCCGAGTTCCAACGGCGAGGCGAAGATGCGATCCACGCCGCGCAGCCTGAAGCTTTCGCGAGCGTTTTCATCCGGAGCGATCGCCGCGAAGCGGACGCCGACGGCGGTCGCGGCGCGATAATCGGCCTCGCTGTCACCGACGAAGAGCGCCGCGCCGGGATCGGCGGCGCAAAGTTCGAGCGCGCGCACGACCATTTCCGGCGACGGCTTGAGCGCAAGCATCGAATCGCGGCCGACGATCGCGCGAACGCAATCAGCGAGCTGATAACGCGCGAGCCATCGGGAGGCGGTGCGCGACGAATTGGAGGTGACGAGCGCGACGGCGCGGCCACGGTGGTCGAGCGCGCGGAGCAGATCGATCGCGCCCGGCAAG
>JAJXYM010000445.1 GCA_021780585.1 Deltaproteobacteria bacterium | reverse complement strand
CGTCAGGCGGAATTCGCGCCAGGATTGTCGGATTCGCGATTTTGTAGCCGTTCAGATGAAGAATCGGCAGCACCGCGCCATCGCGCGCCGGATTGAGAAACTTGTTCGAATGCCACGAGGTCGCCAGCGGTCCCGTCTCCGCTTCGCCGTCGCCCACCACCGCCACCGCGATCAATTCGGGATTGTCGAACGCCGCGCCATACGCGTGCGAGAGACTGTAGCCCAGCTCGCCGCCCTCATGGATCGAACCCGGCGTCTCCGGCGTGCAATGACTGCCGATACCGCCCGGAAACGAAAACATCTTGAAAAACCGGCGCATCCCTTCGAGGTCTTCGCCGCGGTCCGGGTAAACCTCCGAATAGACTCCCTCCAGATAGCTGTTGGCTAACGTCGCCGGGGCGCCGTGTCCCGGTCCCGAAATATAGAGCACGTCAAGATCGTACTTTTTGATCAACCGATTCAAATGCGCCCAGACGAAAGTCTGACCGGGATCGGAACCCCAATGGCCCAGCAGGCGGCGCTTGATATGTTCGGGCCGCAAGGGCTCGCGCAGCAGCGGATTATCCCGCAGATAGAGCATCCCAAGGCATAGGTAGTTGCAGGCGCGCCAATAGGCGTCGATCTTGCGCAACTCTCCACCGTCCAGCGGATTGCCGGCGAGAGGCTCCCTTTTTTCAGCGGTTCCCATGCGGCTGCTCCTCGACTCGCGAGCGGTCACGCCGGTCGCGCGGCGCCGCCCTACACAATCCGGCGGTGAAATCGAACCATGATCGGCCGCGAACGCCGCGCCGGCGATCGCCCAGGCAATCCCGGATCGGGCCGCCGGCGGCGATCGCCGCACGCGATTCGGACCGACTCGGACCAACGCGAAACCCGATCGTCAATAACGAAATGCTGACCCCGCCTGATACGGGATGCAACAATCTCACGCCCAACTGATGATTGCGCGCCGATTAAATCGCGCTCGCACGCCCAGGCGTGCTGATGCTATTCGCCGCCCCAAACCTCGCGCGCCACTTCCACCACCAGGCGCAGCTTGGCCGCCTGCTGCTCGGGCGTGATCTTGTTGCCCGGCGCGGTGCTCGCGAAGCCGCATTGCGGAGTGATCGCGAGCCGCTCGAGATCGATATATTTCGCCGCCTCGTCGATTCGCCGCTTGAGCGCGTCCTTCGTTTCCAGTTCCGGAAATTTGCTCGACACCAATCCGAGCGCCACGGTCTTGTTGCGCGGAACCATCCGCAGCGGCTCGAACGATCCCGCGCGCGGCGTGTCGTACTCCAGGAAATATGAATCCACGTCGATCCGGTTGAACAGCGTGTCCGCCACCAGGTCGTAGCCGCCCTCGGCGCTCCAATGGCTTTGGTTGTTGCCGCGGCAAATATGCATCGCCAGATGAATCGATTGCGGCCGTCCGGCGAACGCCCGGTTCATGATCTCCGGATAGGTCTCGAGCAGCAGCTTGCGGCCGTCGTCGCCGCGCTTGCGCATCGCCTCCCAACTGCGCCGATCGCTGAGCGAGGCCAGCGTGGTCTCGTCAATCTGGACGTATCGGCATCCGGCGGCGGCCAGCGCCGCGAACTCGCGGCGGTAAGCCTCGACGATATCGTCCCAGAACAGATCGAGATCGGGATAGGCGTCGCGGCTGATATTGGCGCGGCCGGCGCGGAAATGGATGATCGTCGGCGACGGGATCGTCAGCTTCGGCATCCGCGACGTAAGCCCGCGCAGAAAATCGAAGTCGCCGACATGGATCGGCTCCCGCCAGCGCATCCGCTGAGTCACTCGCGGCACGATAATCGGCAGCTTGTGCCCTGCGCGATCGATGAAAAACTGCTCGTCTATCGCCGACGGATCGTAGGCGATCGTCACGCCGCCGAGTCCGCGGCAAAAGAAATCCGCGTAGAAAACGTCGCGCCGGTATTCGCCGTCCGTGATCGATCGCAGGCCCACGCTCTCCTGGAACGCGACCGCGCCGCGAATCGACTCGTCCTCGATACGCTTCAGATCGGCGGGCGTGATCGCTCCCGCGGTCAGATCGGCGCGCGCCTTCAGCAGTTCGGGCGGACGCAGCAGACTGCCAACGTGATCGGCGCGAAACGGCGGATCGTGCGGTGCGGATGCGGCCATGGCGACTCTCCCGCGACGGGAATTTCGCCAATCCTAGCGCAATCCGCCGCCGCCCGGTTAGTCCGCCGCCGCGCTCAACTCACCAGCCGATTGATCCCGTCGAACGCCGCCGTCTTGTAGCATTCCGCCAGCGTCGGATAGTTGAAGACCGTGTTGATGAAGTAGTCGATCGTCCCGCCCAGCGCGAGCACCGCCTGGCCGATATGCACCAGCTCGCAGGCGCCCTCGCCCAGCGCATGCACCCCCAGCAATTCGCGGCTCTCGCGATGGAACAGCAGCTTGAGCAGGCCGAAGCTCGCGCCCGCGATATTGCCGCGCGCGATCTCGCCATAGCGCGCCTTGCCGATTTCATACGGCACGCCCGCTTCGCTCAATTCCTCTTCGTTGCGGCCGACGAACGACAATTCGGGAATCGTGTAGATGCCGTAGGGCAACAGTTCGCGCACATGCGACGCGCCGATTCCGAACGCATGGCAGGCCGCGACCCGCCCCTGCTCGGCCGAAGTCGAAGCGAGACTGGGAAAGCCGGTGACGTCGCCGGTCGCGTAGATATGCGGCACTGAGGTTTGGAAAAATTCGTTGACCGCGATCCGGCCGCGCGCGTCGGTCTCGATTCCCAGCGCCGGCAGATGGAGCATCGCGGTGGCGCCGGCGCGGCCCATGCTGCAGAGCGCCTTTTCCGTCGCGATCCGCTTGCCGCTGGCGAGCTTCACTTCAACATGCGGGCCGCCGTTGCCGTTGAGCAGCTCCACCCCGGTGACCTGCTCGCCCAGCCGCAGCGTCACGCGCTTTTCCCGCAGATGGTACGCCAGGGTCTCGGCAATCTCCGCGTCGACGAACGGCAGCAGCCGCGCGCGGCTGTCGATCAGCGTCACCCGCACGTCGAGCGCGGCGAACATGCTTGCGTATTCGCAACCGATCACGCCGGCCCCAATTACCGTGAGCGTGCGCGGCAATTCGGAGAGCTTCAGGATATCGTCGCTGGTGAAAACGTTGCGCCCGTCCAGCGGCATCGTCGCATCCACCGCCGGCGTCGTGCCGACCGCGATCGCGATATGCGCCGCCGTGATCGTCCGCCGCGCGCCGCCGTCGGTCATCGTCAGCCGCAGCGTATGCGGATCGGCGAACGACGCCTCCGCGCACGCCAGCTCGATCCCGTTGCGCTGCAACTGATGGCGCGCGACGTCGATTTCGTGGCGCACCACGCCCTCGACCCGGAACAGCAAATCCTGCAGCGTGATACGGTCCTTCACCCGGTACGATTCGCCGTAAATCGCATGCTCGCGGTAGCCCGATAGATAGAGCACCGCCTCGCGCATCGTCTTGCTCGGAATCGTTCCGGTGTTGACGCACACCCCGCCAATGATCGGATTGCGCTCGGCGATTATCACCCGCTTGCGCAGCTTGGCCGCCTGAATCGCCGCGTGATGGCCGGCCGGTCCGGAACCGATTACCGCCAAATCGTAGTCAAATTCCGCCACTAGCCAACTCTCCGCGTCCGTGACCGGCGCGTCCGCGCGCCCCGTTTCGGCCTTGATCGTGATGGAGCCGGCCGCGCCAGTCAAAGCGCGCACCCCAGGAACGCCGCGACGACGCCTGGTTTGCGCTCAATCGCATCCCCGATGCCGTAATTGCCCGATGATTCCGGCGCAGGCGCGCCAACTCGCGCGGCGATCGCCGAGCGCGCGGCATCGCGCGCGACGCGATCGCAAGGCGCCGCGCGTCACTGCTGCGATTGGCCGGCCCCGGGATTTCCCGGCGGCTCCGCATCGGTCCGCACGACGCTCAAATCGACGCTCATCGTCGAGGTCGCGCCGTCGCTGCGAAACACTCCGCGCAACGGCGGCACGTCCGCGTAATCGCGCCCGACCGCGATCCCGATATGCCGTCCGTCGGTGGCGCATCGATGCGTCGGGTCGAACCCGCACCATCCCTGGCCCGGCAACCACGCCTCCAGCCACGCATGGCTCGCCTGCGCGGTCACGTCGGCCGCGCCGCTCGCCGCGGACGGCGGAGCCAGATAGCCCGATACGTAACGCGCCGGAACGCCCGCCAGCCGGAGAATCCCGATCGTCAGATGGGCGAAGTCCTGGCATACGCCGCCGCCGCTGGTCAGGATGTCGTTCAGGCTCGAATGAACGTGCGTCGCGCTGGTCTCGTATTCGAACTGATCGCGCACATAGCGCGCCATCCGCGCGACGTAGACCGTCACGTCCTCGTCCTCCTCCGGATGCGCCATCCAGAAGAACCGCCGCAAGCGCTCGCTGAACGGGATATAGCGGCTCTCGCTCAGATATTCGAAGAACGCCTGGCCGCGGCTGGAGTCGCCACGCAGAAACTCGGCGAAGCCGACGCCGCATTCGCGCGGTTCCGCCGGCGTCGCCAGCTCCACGATCGAGCGCGCCACGATTTCCAGCTCCTGATGCGGCGGGCTGACCGACAACGAATGGACATGATTGCCGAAGAAATCGTCGAACGGAAAGATCGACGCCGACGCGCTCGCGCTCAACGTGAATTCGACGCAGCGCTGCCCGTCGCGATCCCACGGCCGCAGCCGCACTTCGTTCTGCGAATCGTAGGCCGGCTCCTCGTACGCGAAGCGCGTCGCATGAATTATCCGGTATCTCATCGCCGCGCCTAATCGAGCGCCATGTAGTCCGCGTACGCCGCGTCGGAAACCGCCGCGCACTCCTGCTCGATCTCCAGCAGGTACTCATGCAGGCCCGCGACGATCACGTCGCTCGCTGTATTGCTTCTAAGCATCGTGAGCAGCTTCTCGCCCGCCGGCGGCGCCGCCGCCGGACCGCCCGCGGACGCCGCGACTCGCGCCAGCGCCGCCGTCAGCCGTTCCGCGCTGAACCGCGCCGAGCGCGGAAAACTCGCGTCGAACAGCAGAATCTCGACCACCCGATCCACCCGAATCGCGTAGCCGTAGAGCTTGCGGAACGCCTCCAGCGCCGACGCGCTGCGCAGCACCGCCGCCCATTGCCGCCCGTCCGACGGACCGCCAATATCCTCCAGCCGCGGCATCAGGTAATGGTACTTCACGTCGAGCAGCCGGGCGACGTTGTCGGCCCGCTCGAGCATCGCGCCGATTTCCAGAAAATCGTATGACAGATCGCGCGGCATCGTGCTGCGCACGATGCCGGTAATCGCGTAAAAGTGATTGCGCAATTCGGTGAAGAACGCGGCAAAGCCCTTGCTCTCCAGCGTATCCGGCGACCATTCGCGCGATTCCAGATACAGCTCGTTCATCTCCAGCCACATCTCGGACGAAATCATGTGCCGGAGCGAACTCAGATTCGTCCGCGCCGCCTCGATCGACGCGCGAATCGACGACGGATTCTCCTTGTCGAAGGTGAAGAAATTCACCACCGACGCCTCGTCCGCGTGCGCGTACCGCTGCGCGAACGGCTCGCGCTCGCCCGTGATTCCAAGCAGCGGCTCCCACGGATCGATGTCGCGCGGCGGCACCTCCAGTATCAAATGATAATTCACGTCCACCAGCCGCGCCCGCCACTGCGCGCGCTCCAGGTAACGTGCCGCCCAGAATAGATGCCCAGCGATTCTCCGCAGCACTAGTTTTCCAGCACCCAGGTGTCTTTGCTGCCGCCGCCTTGCGACGAGTTGACGATCAACGAACCCTCACGCAGCGCCACCCGCGTCAATCCGCCCGGCAGCACGCGCGGCTTCGCTCCCAGCAGCACGAATGGCCGCAAATCGACGTGCCGCGGCGCGAGCGTCGTCCCGTCCGCGCCCGCCAGCGTCGGATGCACCGACAATTGCACCACCGGCTGCGCGATGAACGCCGCCGGAGCCTGCTCGACCCGCATCCGCGTCTCCTCCAGTTCGCGCTCGCTCGCCTGCGGTCCGATCACCACGCCGTAGCCGCCCGACGCTCCGGTCGGCTTGATCACGTAACGCTCCAGATTCGCCAGCACCATCTCGCACACGTCCGGATCGCGCAGCAGATAGGTCTCGACAATCGGGATGATCGGCGCCTCGCCCAGATAGTACTTGATCATCTTCGGCGTGTAGGCGAAAACCGCCTTGTCGTCGGCGATTCCGGTCCCGATCGCGTTGGCCGCCACCGCGTTGCCCGCCCGCAGCACCGCCGTCAGTCCCGGCACGCCCAGCAACGAATCCGGCCGGAACACCACCGGATCGAGGAAGTCGTCGTCGATCCGCCGGTACAGCACGTCGATCCGCTTGAGCCCGTGCACCGTCTTCATGAACAGCTTGTGATCGACGCACGCCAGGTCCTGCCCTTCGACCAGCTCGACCCCCATCTGCTGCGACAGGAACACATGCTCGAAAAACGCCGAGTTGAACGGCCCCGGCGTCAGCACCGCGACCGTCGGATCGGAACTGCCCGACGGCGCCAACTCGCGCAGGCTCGCCAGCAGCTCCGCCGGATAATGCTCGACCGCGCGCACCTTCAGCGCGCGCATCAGCTCCGGCATGATCCGCGTCATGATCACGCGGTTCTCCAGCACGTAGGAGACGCCCGACGGCGTGCGCACGTTGTCCTCGAGAATATGGAACCGGCCGTCGGCCGCCCGCACCAAATCGATTCCCGCCACCGTCACGAACGAATCGTGCGGCGGACGAATCCCCACCGCCGCGTGGCGGAACTGCGGCGACCCCATGATCAGGTCGCGCGGAATCACGTTGTCCTTGAGGATTTCGCCCTCGCCGTAGATGTCCGCCAGAAACGCGTTGAGCGCGCGCACCCGCTGGATCAGGCCCGCCTCGAGCTCCGCCCAAACGTCCGCCGAAATTATCCGCGGCACCGGATCGAACGGGAAGATCCGTTCGCTGCCGGCTTCATTGCCGTAGACGTTGAACGTCACCCCCATCCGCAGGAACATCCGATGCGCGCGTTCGCCCAGCTCCGCCAGCCGTTGCGACTCCATCGCCAGCAGGTAGTTAACCACCCGCGCGCACTCCGGACGCGCCCGTCCCTCCGCGTCGAACATCTCGTTCATCGGCCGCTCCGGCGCCGCCGATGCCTGCCGAACCGGCATGCCGCTGCCCACATGCTGTGCATCCATCACCGGCAATTCCCCGAGCGGTCCGGCAAATTGCGCCCGCGACGCCGCCGACCGCTCCGCGAACTTCTCTCCGAGCAAGTCGTGTGCCCTCGCCCGGCGGACCCCGCCGCGCACGCGCGTCCACGCGCGACGCCGCCGCAATTCCCGCCGCGTGCGAGCGGCGCTATGTCAGTTTGAAGCCGCGGCCGATGCGCCGCACGAACCTACAATTGCACCCAGAACGAATCCTTGAGTCCCGCCGCGTACGAAATGCGCTTCGGCCGCACCCGCATCATCCGCAGCGTATCCGCCCCGAAAAATGGCGCTTCGAACGGATTCTTCTTCAGAAACACCGCCTTGCATCGCTCCCAATCGTCGCCGCCCCGCGCCACCTCGCTCGCCTCGCCCTGGATCGACGCGCGCGTGATTTCGAACGTCGCGACCTTGCCCACGTCGCGCGTGTCGATCAGCACCGTGGTCTTGGGATGGTTCACCAGGTTCTGATACTTCTCGGAGCCGTAACGCATGATGAAGAGGAGATCGAGATCATCCGTCTCGGCGAAGGCCTGCATCGTTCCGGTCGGCCATTGCTCGCCCTGCGTGATTAGCACCGCGACCTGCTCCTGACCAAGCAGCGTCATCAGCTTCTGTTTCTGTTCCTCGTTCACCGCCGAATTCCTTTCACGGCCCGCATAGCCGCCGTCACGCGGATATCTCATCATCCGCGCCGGCGCCGATCCATCCCGCGCGCTATTTCTCGATCGCCACGCGCCAGCCCTCGGCGCAGGCTTCGGCCGCGATTACCGCGTGACCTTCGGCTTCGGCCGCGCGCGGAATGTCCCGCACTCCGCGCGAATCGTCGATGATCAGCTCCAGCACGTCGCCGCGCGCCAGCGTCTCCAGCCGAACCTTCGCATGCGCCCAATTGAGCGGACATTTGATTCCGCGCAGGTCCAGCCGCAGCGCCGCCGCCATCGCCTCGAAACCCGCGGCCTACTTCGCCGCGCCGAACCGTTCGCTCGCCCGCCTGAGCATCTGCCGCATCACGTCCTCGCTCTGCGCCCCGACCATCGGGAACTCGCCGACGAAAAACGTCGGCACGCCGCTGACGCCGCGCTCATGCGCCGCGACGGCGTTATGCTTCAGGACGTCGGCGTAGCGGCGCGCCTCCAGCGCCTCGCTCATCGCCGCCGCGTCGAGACCGGCGTCGGCCGCCAACTCCGCGATCACGCCCGCCCGTCCGATATTCAGCCCCTCGCTGAAATAGGCCCGATAGATCCGCTCTTCGAACGCCTCGGCCCGATCGGTCGTTTGCGCGAACTCCGCCGCCTCCAGCGCCAGCCGCGAATTGGTCAACGTCTCCGGCGGTTTCATCGCAACCCCCGCCGCTTCGCCCATCGCCACAATTCGCTTCCAGATAACCTTGCGCGACGCGGGGTCGATCCCGCCGCGCCACTGCGCCGCCGGCATCCCCTCCGCAGGCCATTCCGGATGGATCTGGAAACCCTTCCATTCCAATGCGAAGTCGAATTCCGGCTTGAGCTTGCGTACGACTTCGAACCCGATGTAACAGAAGGGGCAAATGAAATCCGAAAACATCTCGAGCTTTAACGCCATGGCCGCCGATGACCTCAAACGCACGATATAACGACGACGCCGCGAGCGTCAAAAGTTCCGCCGCGCGGCGCCTTCGCTCCTTCCGCCCGCTTTTCCGCCGGCCCGCGAACTGGCTATGGTGGAACTCGATGCCGGCCGGCGTATCCGCCCGCCCCGCGGAGGTCTCATGATTCTCGACCGCTTCAAACTCGACGGCAAGGTCGCCATCATCACCGGCGGCGGCCGCGGCCTGGGCCGCGCGATGGCGGTGCGCTTCGCCAACTGCGGAGCCGATATCGTCGCCGCCTCGCGCACCCTCGACCAGCTCAACGAAACCAAAGCGATGGTCGAGGCGGCCGGCCGCAAATGCCTGATCGTCCCGACCGACGTCGGCCGTTCCAGCGACGTCAACGCGATGGTCGCGGCGACCATCAAGGAATTCGGCCGCGTCGACGTGATGGTCAACAACGCCGGCATCGGCGAAGACTCCTTCGGCAAAACCATCGATCAGATCAGCGACGACGAATGGCGCCGCGGCATCGACGTCAATCTCTCCAGCCAGTTCTTCTGCGCCCGCGCCGTCATTCCGCATATGCTCAAGGCCGGCCGCGGCAAGATCATCAACGTCGCTTCCGGCTACGGATTGCGCGGCGGCAAACACAATTATATGTACGCCTGCTCCAAGGGCGCCGTGCTGCAGCTTACCCGCTCGCTCGCCCTGACCTATGCCGAGAACAACATCCAGACCAATTGCATCGTCCCCGGCATCTTTCCTCATAACGAGGCGATGATGAAATTCTTCAAGGGCGGCAAATTCATCCCGATCGGCCGTCCCGGCAACGACGAGGACGTGGGACCGCTGGCGGTCTTTCTCGCCGCCGACGCCTCCAACCATATCAACGGCGAATTGATCATTATCGACGGCGGCGGATTGGCCGGCGGCGTCGTGCCCACCGGCGTCGCGCCCGGCAACCCCGCCTGATCCGCGATCCGCTTCCGCTCGAGGTTCCCATGGCTGACCTAAAGTCGCTTCCCGCTGGACTCAAGGATTTCTCGCTCGCCGGCAAAACCGCCGTGATTCTCGGCGCCGAGCATCCTGTCGGCCGCGTCGCCGCCGTCACGCTCGCTGAAGCGGGAGCGAATATCCTCCTCGCTTCGCAGGACATCGGCGCCGAAGCCGCGCTCAAGGAGACCGCCAAAGCGGTCGAGGCCGCCGGCGCCAAGTCCGTCGTCCAAATCCAGCGCGCCGCGATCCGCGCCGATCTTGCCGCCACCGCCGACCGCGCCGTCAAGGATCTCGGCGGCCTCGAAATCCTCGTCCTTGCGCTCGATACCCCCTTCTATGCTCCCGTCGAGGCCACCGACGATTCCGCCTACGACCGCGTGATGGACGACAATTTCAAATCCGTCTGGATGGCGTTGCAGGAGTTCGGGCGCGTGATGCTCAATCGGGGCGGCGGCGCGATCGTCAATATCGGCAACGTGATGGCCGATCGGGGCGTCCCCAACGCTTCGCTCTATTGCGCCGCCAAGGGCGCCGTGCGCAACCTCGTCCGCGCGCTCGCCCTCGAATGGGCCCGGCGCAACCTGCGCATCAACCTGCTCGAATGCGGATGGACCGAGGAGCCGGGCAGCCCCGCGCTCGAACCCGGCGAATTCGGCGAGCGGCTGATCAAGTATCTGCCCTATCGCCGCCTGCTCAAGCCCGAGGAGATCGCCGGCGCCCTGCTCTACCTCGCCTCGCCCGCGTCGAGCTTCGTCACCGGCGACGCGGTCGCCGTCGACGGCGGCCTGCTCTGCCGCGTCTGACCGCCCGCGGCGGCTTACTTGAGCGCGGCCGTCAGCACCAATGCGCTCTTCTCGAGCGCTTCCACCGTATGCGGCGTTTCGCGCTCGATCACCGCGATTTCCCCGGCCCCGTATGTGGCGCCATTGAGCCGGATCGCACCGGCGAAAACCGCCACCACGACCGTGCCGCGGGCGCGATGCTCCTTCAGGATGGCGCCGCGCTTGAGCGCGATCAGCGTCACGCTGAGATCGCCGTTCTTCGCCAGGCTTTCAGCTACGCGATCGCCGCTCGCCCATTGCGGACTCGACTTGAGCCGCGCAATCTCCGCGGGCGTCTTCAAATGAGCGATCCCATCGATCGGGTTTCCCGCCGTCCATGCGATTTTTTCGTAGTTAGCCATCGGGACGCCTCCCGTCGCGCCGCGTCATGCGACGCCCGGACCGGCTAGCGCGCCAGCGGCGACGCCAGCGTCAGTCCGCCATCGACCATCAGTGTCTGCGCGGTCAGATAGCCCGCCTCGGGCGTGCACAGCAACGCCACCACCGACGCGATCTCGTCGAGTTCTGGCAAACGCCCGAGGGCGGTTCGCGCCGCCGTAACTTCCAGCGCGCGCTGAAAATCGTCGCCGAAATAAATCCGCGACGAATCGCTGTCGATCATCCCGAAGTTCACGCCGTTGACCGTGATCGCGCGCCGCCCCAGCTCGAAGGCGAAATCGCGCACCATCGCCTCCATCGCGGCCTTCGCCGCGCCGAGCACGCCGTGTCCCGGCAGATGGCGAATCGAATCGATTCCCGAGATCATCACGATCCGCCCCCCATCGCCCATGAAGCGGCTCGCCTCCTGCACCGCCGCGACGAAGCCGCCCACGCTTAAATTGAAGGTGCGGGCCAGGTTATGCGGCTTTGCCTCGAGCAGCGGCTTGAACGCGGTCGCCGCCGCGTTGACGATCAGAAAATCGAGCCGTCCGAACTCCTGCCCGGCGGCCGCGACCAGCGCGCGCACTTCCGGGTCCTGCTCCATGTCGGCGCGAATCAGGATCGAGCGCGGCGCGATCGCGCGAATCTCCTCGAGCGTGCGTTTCGCGCTCGCTTCGTCGCGCCGGTAATTCAACGCGATCGTCGCGCCGCCGCGCGCCAGTTGCAGCGCTATCGCGCGTCCGAGGCCGCGCGTCCCGCCCGTAATCAGCGCCACTTTGCCGTTGAAATCGAACATTCCGCCCATCCGTAGGTTGCCTCAAAACGCGCTTTGCCGCGCCAATATTCGTACGAAGTTAAGCCGCGCCCGGCCCGAAATTCAATTCCGGACCAAACCGGGCGCGTTGCGCCGATCGCCACGCGCCCGATCATTCGATTTCATAGGTGATCGTGACAGTAGCCGTGATCACCGCCTGATTGGCCTCGATCGGCGTCGCGGGATTGGCCGCGGTGGCGAGCGCGGCCCCCGCCGCCATCGCCCCTTCCGGTTCGGGACGATATGGATAGATCGGGGCTTGCGGCACATTGACGAAGACCGTAAGCGCCCGCTTCAGCTTGATTCCCAGGACCGACAGCGCCTGCACCTGCGCCTGCGCGTCGAGCGCGGCGTCGTTGACCGCTTCGCTCCGCGCCTTACGGTCATTGACCAGCGCGAAATCGAGAGAATTGAACCTGGTCGCGCCGGCGGAAATCGCCGCGTCGATCAGCGGGCCGAGCGAATCCACTTCCGGCGTGCGGATGCCCACGATATTGCGCGCCTCATAGCCGATAATCGGCGGCGTTTCCGGCCGCGGTTTCCGGTAGTTGGGAGGATATTCCTGGTATTGCGGCGTCACCGTGTAGTCTTCGGTCCACACCTGGCCATTTCCCGCGAGCTTCGCCTTCAGCGCCTTGACGACCTTCTCCGCGATCGCGGCGTTGCGCTCCGCGCAATCGCGCGAATCTTTTGCATCGGTCACGATCTCAAGTTTTATGGTCGCCAGATTCGGCGTCGCGCGCACCTCGCCATAGCCGACGATTTGCAGCGTTTTCGGCGGCGGCGGGTTCGGCAGCGGCTGTCCGAGGCCGGCGGCCGGAACGAGCAGTAACGCGAGCGGTCCCGCCAGCGCCATCGCAATCAAGGATTTTCTCATGTGCCGCACAGGATTTCCTCTGTCAGTTGCCTGAGGTCCAAAAGCCGGTTCAGGTTTGATCGTCCGATGGCGCTCCGCAACTATTTCCGCTCGCGGAGCGGCGCGCCGGCCGTGTCGGACTTGAAAGCGTTCCCGAGCTCCCGATCGCCCGTTCCAGGACGCTCCCGAGGCGGGCATGGCGCGCTCCCCGCGCCTTACGGCGAGAGTGGCAGCGCCACCAGCGAGGTCACCTTGATCCAGCCGCCTGGCTTGACCTCGATCGGCTTGTTCCCGCCCGGTCCATGCACGACGTAGCGGCCGGGGCTGAGTTTCACGCGGAATTTGCCCGGCGCGCCTTCGCCACAATCGCCCGTGGCGACCTGCGCGCTATCGGCGGCGTCGAAAATCCAGACGCACTCGCCGATCACGCCCTGGGGTTCGCCGTCCGCCACTTTCGCGCCGGAAAAGCCGTATATGCCCGAGTCGCCGGAGACCGCGCCGGGTGGCGCGGGCGCCGAAATCGCGCTGCCGGCGTTCGCGGGCGCGCTCGTAGGCTTGGGCGAGCATGACGCGCCCGCGACGACGATCGCGGCTGCGAGCGCCGCAAACATTCCACGGTTCATTCCGCCGTCCACCCCCGATTCAACAGCAAAGAGCGGTATCACGCAGAATAACACAACCAGGCGTGAACGGCCTTGTCTTATTTTCCGCCGCGGGCCGAATCCGATTGCCCCACCCGGGCTTTCCGGTCATCATTGCGTTCCAGTTCCCAATAAATAAAGGATCGAATCGGATGGCCGTCCTCGACGAAAGCGCATTCAACTCCCGAATCGGCAAAGGCGCCAAGGTTTCCGGCAAGCTCATTTTCAAGGCGCCAGCGAAAATCGAAGGCGAAGTCGAAGGCGAAATCACCGCCGACGATATCGTGATCGCCCAGGGCGCGCTGGTTACCGCGCGGATCGCCGCCAATCGCGTCACGATCGCCGGCACGATGAGCGGCGAGATCATCGCCCGCGAACGGGTCGAAGCTCTGCCCACCGCACGCCTGCGATGCACGATCAGCACGCCGCGGCTGGTGCTCAACGAGGGCGCGATCTTCGACGGCGATTGCAAAATGCCGCACGAGAAGGCCGCCGCCTGAGGCCGCTTATTCCGGCCCGGGCGGCGCGAACGAGGCCAGCCGCGTCTCGACGCCCCATCCGTCCCGCATCCGCACGATCCGCCCCTCGGCGTCCAGCTCGATCTCCTCGGTTTCGCCCATGCGCGCCTCATGACGCCAATTGAGCCCGGCCGCGTCCTGCCGGGCGTAGGTTTGCTTGGATGACGCCGCCACCAGCGTATTCGGATCGATCACCGCGATCCGCCCGGTAAAGCGGCTCTGGCCGCGCGCCCGCGTCCGCGCAATTATCAGCGCCCGGCAAATCACCAAATCCGCGTCCAGTTCGCGAAAGCGCCCCAGCTTGACGATCACTTCGTTGCGGCCCGCCATCGCGCTGACGCTGCCGCGCAACGTCTCCTCGACCGCCGCGTAAACCGCGTCGCGCTTGAACATGCCGCGCCGATAGCGCAGCGCCACTCGCGCAATCGCGCCGTCGGGCGCGAGCTCAGCCTCCACCTCATGCCGATTCGCGCCGTCGGCGGCAAGGCGCGCGCCAGCCATCCGTCCGGCCGCGAGGCTGACCTCCTCGACCGCGACCAGCACGCCCGCGCGCCGGATTTCGTAACGATAGAACCCCTCCGGTATCAGCATCGCCCGCCCGCCGCCATTGTCGCGGCTCGCCGCCCGCAATCGCAAGGCCAATCCGCGCCCACCCTCGCCGGCCCCGCTCCGATTTCGCGGACATCTATGTAACCGGATTCGGGATTGCGCGTCTTATAGGACGAAATCGTTGCACGCGCGCTATCGGACTGATCGCGGTCGTCTGACCCGGTTTGAACTCCTGACCGCGAATTCGGCGATAAAGTGCTGATTAACATTACAAGGCATATATGGAAGCTTGTAATTCGATTAAAAGTGAGCTTAACTAGAAACAGCCGGGATGTTATAAATCTGTTTAGCGAGCGTTTGAATGGCTCCGGAGCCTGATACGTCTGAAAAGGTAGCAGGATTGGATTTGGCCTACCGACACCGAATCGATTTCTGTTCCGTATCTTCAGACCGTTCTGGAAGGTTCCGGGCGGACGGCAACAGCAAGTGGTTTAGTCGGCATGGGATTGTTCAAAGATGCGTAATTCAAGACAAAACAGCGTGATCCGTCCGAATAATCCACCTGCCAAACAGACCGAAACCGATGGTTCGAAGTCGGCGAACCAGAAAAGGAAGAAACCTACGATGTTGGCTGATGCGAAAGTTCTGACCGTCAGTGAGCTCTCGGACTATCTCCGCGTGCATCGCTCAACCATCTACCGCCTGCTCAAGAAAGGTCAGTTGCCGGGCTTCAAGATCGGCAGCGACTGGCGCTTCAACGTCGAAGCGATCGACGAATGGCGGATGCAGCAGGGCGCGGCGCAGCTCGAAGAGTTGCGCGCCATGAACTGATTGCGCCGTAGCCGGCCGCTTCCGCCAGGGTCTTCCGTCGACCGGGCCGGCGCCCGGCGCGCACGCGGATGACCGCCGCGAGCGAACTCGTCGCGGCGCGGCGGGACTGTCCGCCATATTGCCGCGGGCGACGAAGCATTGCGGTCGGAGCGGGCGCGACGGCTGCCAGCCGTGCGGCGGCCCGGACCTGAACGGATTTCCGTGCGGTTAATCGCCGATCAGACGGCGGCGCACGAACACGTCGCCGAGCAGCATCAGAATCGCCAGCGGCAACAGGATCGGCGCGACGGAGCGGTAGCTGACAACGGTGGCGCCCGCCCGCCGCGCCAGCTTCGCGACCGGCGTATCGAAGACGCCGCCGGTGTCGTTCGCCAGCTCGCGCAGCAGCGTGAGATTGGCTGGCCGGATGCGCAATTCCGCCGCGTCGGACGGTTCCGAACCGGCCACCGCGATCGGCCGTTCCAGCAACGCCTTTTCGGTGTCGCCGACTTTCAGCATCAGCGTGACGGTATACTTGCCGCGCGGCAGCGGCGCGGATTCGCCGCGGTAGCGCGACGCGCCGACCGGCGTCATGGCG
>JAJXYM010000069.1 GCA_021780585.1 Deltaproteobacteria bacterium | reverse complement strand
CTTGACGGTCACGTAGCAGAAGCGGACCTCGCCGCCCTCGGCCTCGGCGATGGCGTCGTCGGCGTCGCCCGCCATGTTTAGCGCGTGCTGGTTGTCGAACGCCGCGCCCGAGCCCGAACCGATGCTCTCGCTGATAATCGCTCGGAACCCCTTCCGCTTCTGGAACCAGTTGCGCCGCACCACGCCGAGCTGTCCGGCCGACGCGCGCAAGCCCTGCGGCAGCGCGCGAATCGAGTAGCGGAAGGAGAGCGGCAACTCATGAAGAAAGGCCGCCAGTTCGGCATGCGAGAAGAGCGGCATGCCGGCCAGCGAAATCACGCGGATGTGCCGCCCGCCGATGCGCGGCTCGGTCCCGGTTACGAATTCCTGGTTGCCCAACACCACGTCCAGCGGAACCGCCCCGCGCGGCGCCCGGATCTTAGAGAGTCGACCGTTGACGCAATTAGTAATGTGTGACAGTAGCTCCGCCATACCCAGCCGCCTGAGCCTGAGCGCCGGACTCATCGCGTCCGCAAAATCCTGCAGCTGCTGTTTGTACCAGTCGCGCTCGCGCTCCCGGACTTCTCCCGCGCCCGAGACGAAGACTCCGCCCAGCCGCGATTGCGCTTGCGAAAGACGGCGGCAGGCGATGCTGAATACGGTCGTGCTCTCGAAGTGGCGCCCCTCCTGGGCGTAATGCAGGTCGCCTTCGTGACCGATGAGTCCGCTCACCGGATCGGGAAACTCACGTTGCGGCCGGGGCGCGCTGGGGTGTCGGATATAGTCAATCTGCCAGGCGAAGCTCTCGTCCAGCCGGATAAGGGCGCGGTTGGCGAGCGCGCGGTGCGCATCGAGCTCTTCGGCGCTGGCCGAATTCAGGTCGGGACCGGCGCAGGCGAAGGCCGAAAGCCGCGCGCCGTCCTTCATCACGATGGTCTGCTCATCCTCGGCGTAAGCGTAGTTGAACAGGTCGGGTAGGCCGCGCCGCGGATCGGGCTTGCGCCTCAGATCTCTGAACTCCTTGAACAGCATCCTTTTTCGACTCCCCTTTTTGCTTTCCCTTTATCCGTCCCGCCGCGCGGCGATTTATCCGCGCATTTCTCTCGGCGTCGGCACGGTCGGCCGGACGCGCGCCGGCGGCGGCACCCAGACCGAAGCGCGCGCCGGATAGCGTTCCTGGTAGCGAAACTGGCGAACGCAGACCCGGCTGAATTGCGGATCGATCTTCGCCGCCTGCGTCAGCGCCCAATGCCCCGCCGTCGCCAGCAGCGCGCCCAGCGCCGCGGTGTACCACTGTCCGCCGCCCAGAATCAGGGCGGCGGACGTGATCCAGTTGGCGATCGCCAGCGGGCGCTCCGCGCCCGCCAGCAGAATCGGCCGCACCAGCGACTGATGAATGACGTTGAACCGAGGCTGGCTCATCGACGCGTCGAACTCCTAAAAGAGCGCGCCGCCCAGCGGAAACAGCGTGGTCATGAGCTGGGTCGCGCCCAGCGCCGCCGCGCCGCCGAAGGCCACCGCCGACATCTTGCGAACGCCGGTGCCGTGCTCGCTCACCGACCATGTGATGCCGGTGCCGATGATCGCGGCCGTCACGATGGCGTGCGCCACCGTGCCCTGCAGATCGTTTTGCAGGGTGGTGAGCGGCATGTCCCACGGCAACACTCCGCCCACGGTCGCCGCATAGACTCGCGCCGGCAGCGCGATGGCGAGCGCGCCGAAGGCGTAGCCCAGCCGACCCGCCCGCCGCGCCATCCAATCTTTGACTCTTCTTGACCGTCTCATTTCTCTGACCTCCTGTTGGCTGTGAACCCAACGCCTTACGGGCGTCCAATTCTCTCTGTCAAAACGGCGTGCCGGTTCCCGCCGCCGCGCAGGCAAGCCGCGCTAGCGCCGCGCCGATCAACGCGGCCAGCGTGAGCACGCCCGCGATATCGGCGACGCTCCATTCATCGCCGCGAAGGATCGCTAAATTGACCGCGGCGCCGAATGCGATCAGCGGTCCGGCGAACAAACCGGTCACCAACGGGCGCATGGCCTAAACCTCCACCGGCGCGATTCGGAATCCTTCTCGCGGCTCGAACCCTTCGACCCGGAGCAACTCCGTCACGCGCCGGCCCGCCGGCATGCGCGCGATGAAGGCGACCAGATGGATGGTCTCGGCGATCAGCTCCGGCTGCGGCGGCACGCCCGCCTCCTGCACCAGACTGGATAAGCGCGTGAGCACGCCGCGCGCCGAATTCGCATGCACCGTGGTGACGCCGCCCGGGTGTCCGGTGGCCCACGCCTTCAAGAGCGCGAGCGCCTCGGCGCCGCGGACCTCACCGATGATTATGCGGTCGGGTCTAAGCCGCATGGTCGCGCGCACCAACCGCGTAAGATCGGCGTGCTCGCTGGTATGCAGTTGCACGAGGTTTTGCGCCCGGCACTGGATTTCCAGCGTATCCTCGATAATCACGTAGCGCTCGCCCGGCATGGAGAACGCGACCATCTCGTTGATCAGCGCGCCGCCGAGCGTGGTCTTCCCCGAGCCCGTGCCGCCGCCGATGGCGATGTTCTGGCGGCGCCGAATCGCCTCGCGGAAAACTTCCGCCTGGGCCGCGCTGACGATCCCGTCGCTCACGTAATCGTCGAGCGTGTAAAGCACTTGGGCGGGCTTGCGCATGGCGATGCAGGGCCGCCGCGCGACCGGCGGGAGCAATCCTTCGAAGCGGATACGCGCGATCGGCAGTTCGCCCTCGACGATTGGATGCTCGGCGTTCGCGACCGTGTTGAGCGCCGCGGCGGCGGTACCGATCAGGCTTTCCACCTGGCTCGCCGGCAACGCGAAGCCCGCTTCGTAAAGCCCCTTGCCGTGCGCCTCTAACCAAACGCGCCCGTCGTCGTTCACCAGAACGTCGGTGATGCGCGGGTCGGCGAGCGCGGCCAGGATGCGCGGCCCAAGCTGGCGGCGCAAAAGCTCGTCCAGCCGCCGCTCCTGAATCTCCTGTGCGGAGATCATTGCGCGCACCCTCCGCCGAGCAATCCGATCTCCTCGCCGGTCATGCGGCGCCGCAGATGGAAGATGTCGGCGCGGATTCCCGGCTCTTCGAACAGCACGCCCTCGCCCACCCCCGCCAGCAGCTTCTTCGCTTGCCGCCGGATCGGCGGACAGACCGAAGCGTGCCAGACCGGCCCACCGAAGACGCGGATGCTTTCGTCATCGATGTCGCAAGTCAGAACCTTGCTCGCGTCGCCGGCGGGCGCGTGCCAGATGCAGGCCGGATCCGGCCGTTCCTCGCGGTCTGAAAAAGGATGCGCGAGGGCCTGGCGCTGCATGGCGGTGAATCGTTTTCTCATGGCCGCCTCCTCCACCGGACGATGACTTTCGGCGTTCATGCGGACGCCCCGTCGCCGGCGGCGGCCGGCTCTTCTCCGCCAGCCTCGCCGCGCAATTGCCGCAAGAGCGCCTCGCACTGACGCTCCCATTCGCGATGCCGGCGCTCGCCCGCGGCGATCCGCTGTGGTTTCTGTGCATCGGGAATCTCGGGCAAATGGATGAGCGTGCTCCGCGCCAGCTGATCGAGCATGACCATCACGGTTTTCAGGTTTTCCGCGAGGGCGGCGGCGCGATCCGCAACCGCCCGCCGCACGTTTTCGGCCAACCGCTTATCCAGCGCCGCCGGCAACACGTTGCCGCATAGCGCGGGCGCGTCGTCCTCAAGTCGATCGCGCACGGGCGCCAGTTGTCCGGTCAGGTAGCGCGAGAGCGAAACCCGCCGTCGCACCGCCTCTTTCCTCAGCTGCGCCAATTCCTCTTCGGTCACGTAAATCGTGATCTTCCGCCTCATGCCGCCCTTCCTCTCCTACCGTTTAGCGCCCGCTTTCAACTTCGCCCCGGCCGCAAAACCCAAAAACTGGACCGGCGGCGCCGCGCTGGGACCACCCGCTTCTTCGATCGCGCCTTGCTGG
>JAJXYM010000176.1 GCA_021780585.1 Deltaproteobacteria bacterium | reverse complement strand
ACTCGGCGAGCGAGGCATGTCGCAATTGAAGCGGCTACGATCCGGGGTCGAAACTGAGCCGATTCCGCATCGCAGCCGCGGGCGCTAATCACGAACCGGATCGCCCACGTTGGCGGAACCAGGCGCCAGAACAAAACGCCGCCGTTGGAGAACTGTCGCGGCTGACAAATCCTGTCGCCGTTCGGTCACTCCGCGATGACTTCCATCGCGGAGTGGCCGCGACGGAGGTCGTCGCGCACCTTGCGATACGGATTCTGTCGATAATTCAGGCTTCATCCGTCAAGCAACTTTGGAGACAACGATGATTCCCGTTGGATATCCGCCGCGCAGTCAGAATCTACCCGTCGGAAAAACATGATGCGCGTGGCCTACACTCCAATTTCCCCTCGAGCATCCTCCACGCTCTCGCGGATTCTCTTGCCCTGCAGTCTCAATACTCGGATCTCCAACGCTTCCTCCGCCCGGAGCATGAAGCCCTCCGCAGCGGAATACTCCACGCCGGGGGGCGGCTTTTGATTCGCGTTGACATCGAATAATCGGCCGCGGTACCGTCGCAACGATTCAATCGTCAAATGGAGGGCATGACCAATGGCCGCAGCGACATCGATCGTCTCGCCATCCAGGTCAGCGCAGTTGCGCGCTCGGCTGAAGCATCCGGTAATAGATTCGGATGGTCATACGGTCGAGTTTCAGCCGGCGCTGCGCGACTACATTAGACGGATCGCCGGCCCGGATCTGGCGGCGCGCTATCGCACCGACGGCTCCAACTGGTATCGGATGAACTGGGAGCAGCGGCGCGCCGAGCGGCCACTGCGTCCTCCATGGTGGGCGTTGCCGACGAAAAACACGCTTGACCGGGCCACCGCGACATTTCCGAAACTCCTGCACGAGCGTCTCGACCAGACCGGAATCGATTTCGCCGTACTCTATCCGACGGCCGGGCTCGGCGCGCCGCATATCCGTGAGGATGAGCTGCGGCGGGCGACCTGCCGGGCGTTCAACACGTTTCACGCTGAAATATTCCGCGAATATTCGGACCGGCTGACGCCGGCCGCGATTATTCCAATGAACACTCCGCGTGAAGCGATCGACGAGATGGAGTACGCGGTAAAGACGCTCGGGCTCAAGGTGATCTTCATGGCGGGCCACGTACGCCGGCCGATCGCCGCGGTCGCCGACACCGTGCCGCATCCGACCCGCTTTGCCTATTGGCTTGATCTGTTCGCTCTCGACAGCGAATACGACTACGACCCGGTATGGGCGAAATGCATAGAACTCGGCGTGGCGCCGTCTTTTCATTCGCCGGGAATGGGTTGGGGCAGCCGCACTTCGATTTCCAATTATATGTTCAACCACATCGGTCATTTCGCCGCGGCGGGCGAGGCGCTCTGCAAGGCGATGTTCTTTGGCGGCGTCACTCGCCGCTTTCCGCAACTCCGATGCGCGTTTCTGGAGTGCGGAGTCGGATGGGCGGCGAGCCTCTACGCCGACATGATCGGGCATTGGCAAAAGCGCAACGGCAAGGCGATGGCGAATTACGATCCCGCCAATCTGGACCGAAAACTGTTCCTCGACCTCGCCCGCCGATACGGCGGCGACCTGGTCGCCGACAAGCTCGCTGGTAATGGCGAGGGGTGGGGTATCGGCGGCGCCGAGGAGGACCCTGAAGCTCTCGACGACTGGTCGCGCTGCGGCATTGAAAAGGCCGAGGATATCCGCGACTTGTTTGTGCCGAATTTTTATTTTGGATGCGAGGCCGACGATCCGATAAACGCGATCGCGTTCGACGGGAACAAGCTTCCATTCGGGTCGCGGCTCAACGCCATATTCAGCTCTGATATCGGCCACTGGGACGTGCCCGACATGACCGAAGTGACGGAGGAAGCATATGAACTGGTGGAAGACGGAGTAATCGGCGAAAACGACTTTCGCGATTTTGTGTTCGCGAACCCCGCCCGGCTCTGGACCAGCATGAATCCCAACTTTTTTCAGGGCACGGTGGTAGAGGATGCCGTCCGGCAGCTTTTGAACAACCGCTGACGGCCACGCGCAGGGTGGACCGTCGTGGCGAAGAAGATGATGCATCTGACCGGATTCGTGATTTATTGCCCGGCGCCGCATACAATGATGTCGTGGATTTACCGGCGCGATAAGATCCGCTGGTACTGGCATCAGAATGATTATTGGCGCTCGATCGCTCAGACTCTTGAGCGCGGCAAATTCGATATGATGTTCTTTGCCGACGGATGGGGCGGCGGCAACGAAGCCAGCGTCCGTTACGCGATCCAGTTTCCAAACCACGACCCGCTGCTGCTGATTCCGTATCTCGCAGGCTTCACGCGCGAGCTGGGCTTCGCCGTGACGATGTCCACGACCTTTTATCCGCCGTTCATGTTGGCGCGCAAACTGTCAACGCTGGATCACATCACCAACGGCCGCATTGGCTGGAATATCGTCACTTCGTTCGGCCAGAGCGAGGCGCGCAATTTTGGACTCGACGCGATGGCGCCGCACGACGAGCGCTACGATCGTGCTGACGAGTATATGGAGTTGTGTTACCAACTGTGGGATAGCTGGGAGCCTGACGCGGTCTCGATGGATATGGAGAACGGCGTGTTCGCCGATCCGAAAAAGGTCCATCGAATCAATTTCCGGGGTAAATGGTTCAACTGTCAGGGGCCGCTCGATGTTATTCCGTCGCCGCAGGGTCGCCCGCTGCTGATTCAGGCGGGGGCGTCCGAGCGAGGCCGCGAATTCGCGGCGCGACACGCGGAGTGCGTTTTTGGCGCCGGCGGCCGATGGTACGCCGACGATCTTGCCGAACGCGCTCGCCGGCTCGGCCGCGATCCATCGCGGATCAAGATCATTTGGGGCGCCCAGCCGATCGTGGCCGAATCCGAGGCGGAAGCCCAGGCCATCGAGCGCGCCGTGCTCGAGCGCATCCCGCCGGAAGCCGGCCTCAGTCTGATGTCGTCTCATTTCGATATCGATTTGAGCAAATACGAAATGGATATGCCGTTGGAGCGTATCGAGACCGCGGCAGTGCAGGGAATTCTGGAGGCGTTCAAGAAATCCGGGCGCAATTATACGCTCGGAGAGGCGGCCAGGATCTACGGCCGCGGGATCGGCATGCCGCACATGGTGGGAACGCCACGACAGGTTGCGGATCAGATGGAAGCGATGCTTGATCGATTGGGCGGCGACGGTTTCCAGATCAGCCCGCCATATTACGCCCCAGACTATTACGAAGACCTCGTCCGTTTGCTGATTCCCGAACTTCAGCGCCGCGGAGTATTTCGCAAGGAATACGAAGGCGACACGCTGCGTAGTTATCTTTTAGGCTCATAGATCGGCTCGTCGCGATAGGGCAATCGCGAGCCGGCGGCTGTTCCAACCCGTGTCGCCTTGCGCGGTCTCCAGCCCACTCTTTCCGATAATGGGGGTTCTGATCGCGCGGCGTCGCTCAGCGCGCCGGTGATTCCCGCGACTAGAACGGATTCTGCGATTCCAGTCCGAGAGAGATGCGTCCCAGCTGCTCCGTTATGCGGTCGACGTGCCCGTTGATGTGCAGTGGCATCGCTTGGAAATCGCGATATCGGCGCTCGAACTCCGCGCCCTCGCGCAATCCATTGCCCCCGAGGACCCGAAGGATGAGCTTCATAGCTTCGTCGCACAACAGAACGGCTTGCATCCCGGCCGAAGTCTGCCGGAAGTAATCCCCTTCAGTCGGCACGACACTGGCCGCGATCCGCGCGTCCGTCTCCGCCATCGCGGCGTAGACCGTATCCGTCGCCGCGGTGATAAGCGCCCGGGCGCGGCCGAGGTTCACATGGATGGTGGGTTTATCGACCATCCTCGTGCCGAGGATCGCGATCCGATTCCTGATATTCTGGGCGGTCTCGTCGAGCGACGCCTGAGCCACTCCCGTCGCCATC